>CALCOR010000098.1 GCA_937897085.1 uncultured euryarchaeote
ATCGGGTGCGCACCTGTGGTGTCAGCATACGCTGACTCAGAGATTTCAGCCAGTGTGGTCAACCCGGAATTCACCGCTTCCAACACACGATGATGCCTCGCTCGCCTGTGTGAGATGTAGTGCTCCAACAGTTTCTCCGGGGTGGGTGAGAGCGGTCCATGCGCTGGGAACAGCATCGGAGGAAACAGGTCGCGAACGCGTTCCAGGCTGGCGAGATAGTCATCCATATCTCCGTCAGCGGAAGGAACGAGGATAGTTCCGACGACGACTGCCAGATCACCTGAGACGACACCGACGTCCGAGGCCAAGGCGATGTGTCCGGGGCAGTGTCCAGGGGTGGTGAGCACTGTCCACGAAACAGAACCTGAAGGACCCTCCAGAACCAGTTCATCACCATCAGAAAGCACCGAATCGGTTTCACATTCAGGAATGACATCGTGTGTCTCTACAGACGCCCATATTGGCGCTCTATAGATGGATGCTATCCCTTCTAGGTCACCGATGTGGTCCGGGTGGCGATGCGTGAACACGGTCGCCACGATGCGCCCTCCCGCCTTCTCGGCCGAGCGCACCCGCCGCTCGAGGTATGCCAATCCTGCCGAATCCTTTGCCGCCGGATCGACCACGATGTGTTCCCCGCCCCGTTCGCCCAGGATGTAGCAGTTGGTGTGCGTCGCGGGCGGCAGTGTCTGCGTCTCTAGCGGAACGCACTCGACCCCTGGTGCGAATTCGATCAGATGCTCTCCGGTAGGCAGTTCGGATGCAAGCGAGTCAGCAACTACTTGCATATCTTCGGATTGTTCTGCAAGCCCGGCGGCCAAGTCACGTAGAAGGGTGATCTGCGGAGGCGGAATGCGCATCTCGCAGGACTCCCATGCGGACAGGGCGTCCATCGGGCGGAGCCAGCGAATGGAATCGAACTCACTCCGCTCGGCAGGAAGGCTCGGTTCAGGAGGGCTGGTACCCGCATGCAGGTGGTAGAAACGATTGTCGAAGCGCATGGGAGCCAGAGGGGGTGTAGTGCGCCGGGTGATCAAGCGGAATCCCGTATGGTTGCTCGGAATGATGCCATCCCGTGCCAAGGAAAGCCATGAATCGGCGTCTGCCAGAACCTCCTCCCTCACCGGCTCATCCACTGCCATCAATCCCCTGCCAGAGGGTGCGAGGCCCACCTCCTCCACGAGTTCGCGCATCAGGCCAGCCAATGCTGTACCTTCCTCGCCAGACAACTGTTCCATCGCATCCGCTGCCGCCAGGTCACATTCCTTGATGCCACCACCCGGAAACGACCAGAAGTCTGGGAACGAGGGCATCTCGGATACGCGATGACAGAGCAGCAGCTCGACCCCCTGCGCCCCGTCCCGGGTGATCACAACTGACACGGAGGGCTTGGGCTCGGCAGGCGAGATTCGCGGCAGTTCGTAGCCGACCGGTACCTCGCTCATGTCGCCGCCCACGCTACGCACCGCTTGAAGCCTGTCGCCCGCTCCGACTCAGCATGAGCCGCGCCGACCCACTCGCTCCGCTGGTCGCCGAGGTGGAGAAGGATGGACGGCGCAAGGAGCGCTACCAGCGCATCGCCCGTATATCGCTCGCTTGGTTCATGACGCTGCTCATGCTGGGCTGGGTGTCCAAGTACGCCTTCCGCATGTTGTGAGGTGGCGTTGAAATAATGGCGCTGATTCGGCTTGCTCACAGTCCCTTAGTGTAGCGGTCCATCATGGAGGCCTCTGGAGCCTCCGACCCTGGTTCGAATCCGGGAGGGACTACCTCTCACGGCTCGGTGGTCGGGTCCCATCCGGAGATGTAGTTCTCCTCGAGGACGTCCAGTGCATCACGCTGGTCTTCTATGTCCAGATCCAGCGCTGCAAGGTTCTCCGCAATGCGCTGCTCGTTGCTCGACTTCGGTATTGTGATGTAGCCGCGGTCCATGCACCATTTGAGCGCCGCTTGTGCTGGAGTGCAGCCGATGGCGCCGGCGATTTCAGCCAACTGCGGATCTTCGACCTTGTGTCCGCGTGCAAGCGGTGAGTAAGCCATCGGGACCGCACCGACCTCCAGTGTGGCGGCGATCAAGTCGGGCCGCTGAAGCCATGGATGGATCTCCACCTGATTCACCGATGGACCGTATCGTGCTGTCTGCATCAGGGCATCGAGATGATGCCGACCGTAGTTCGAGACCCCGATGGCCTTCGTCCAGCCATTCTCAAGGCAGGCCTCCATGCCGCGCCATACCTCAGCACGACAGTCGATGTCGGGCGGTGGAGCGTGGACGAGATAGAGGTCGATCTGCTCGAGTCCGAGCCGTTCGAGACTTGCCTGACAGTGTTCGAGCACCGCGTCGTAGCTCGTTGCATCCAGACTGCGCAACTTGGTGGTCACGAACACCTCGGAGCGCTCTATTCCGCACTCTGCGAGCGCCTCTCCGACTTCCACTTCATTCTCGTAGACTTTGGCTGTGTCAATGTGCCTGTATCCCGCCTCAAGCGCCCACAGACAAGCCTGTCTGCACAGCCCTGACTCCTTCATCAGGAATGTTCCCAGGCCGAACTGCGGCACCTCTGAGGTGTGCGCCAGTTCACCTTCAGGAGTGCGGTGGCCGATGGTGAGCGTCGGACCGTGCATGAGCCTGCTTCATCGGCTTGCCACATATGCATTTGCTGCGGTTCACGAGCGGAACTCAGCGAGCAGGTCAGCGAGCGCCTGCTCGCTCGGTCGCAACTCGTCGTCGCTCAGATCGACCAGCGGTGTGTCGGAGAGTGTGAGTTCCTCGTCGAGGGTCCTTTGCTCCGCATCGAAGTAGAGCAGGCCGGTGACGTGCATCTTGTCGACCTCGGCCTTGTGGATTGCCGCCAGCGCCGCCATCGCGTCGGACGGGTCATACTCGTTCCCGACCGTCTCGAGGCGCAGCGTGGCACCGTCGAACAACTCGATGTCCTGGTATTCTCCAGCGGGGATGTCGACCTCCTCGACCGGAGTGTGGTGCGGGATGTAATCGGGGGAGTGCAACTCCGTCTCGTTGTCCTTGACATAGCCATAGGAGCGGAAGAACTCTTCATTGTTGGCGAAGGTGACGCACGGGCTGATGACGTCGATGACCGCGATGCCGCGGTGGCTCATGGCAGCCTTGATGAGCGCCGTCAACTGCTTCTTCGAGCCCGAGAACGAACGCGCCACGAACGAGCAACCGAGGTTGATGGCCATCGCGCACAGGTCGATCGGGTTCTGCCGGTTCTCCTCCGCCTTGCGCTTGCGGCTCCCCTTCTCGACGGTCGCCGAATACTGTCCCTTGGTGAGGCCATACACTCCGTTGTTCTCGATGATGTAGACCATGTTCAGGTTGCGCCGTATCGCGTGCACGAACTGCCCCATGCCGATGCTCGCTGTGTCCCCGTCACCAGAGACACCGATGAAGCACAGTTCCTTGTTCGCCATGCAGGCGCCGGTGGTGACCGAGGGCATGCGGCCGTGCAGTGTGTTGAACCCGTGGCTCTTGCCGAGGAAGTAGGCGGGAGTCTTCGACGAACAGCCGATTCCGCTCATCTTGGCGATTCGCTCGGGTGGGATGCCGTTCTCCCAGGCGGCGTTGATGATCACGGTCGAGATCTGGTCGTGGCCGCAGCCGGGACACAGCGACGAGGGCTTGCCCTGATAGTCCGACTTTGGCAACTCGATGATGTTGAGTTTGATGGTCATTTGTGGACCTCCTCAAGAACTTCCATGATGCGCTCCGCGTACACCCGCGCACGCGGAGGAATCCCGTCGGAGAAGGCGACAGAATGCACCTTGGGAACGAGTTCGATGGGCAGTTCCGTGCGCAGGATTCCGTACATCTGTCCGTCGCGGTTGATCTCCAGCACGATGACCGTCTCGTGGCGGTTGACGAACTCCTCGACGTGTGAATGGAGTGGCAGGGCGCGCACCCGACACTGGCTCACCTTGAGGCCGGTCTCCTCGAGGATGTCGTCGATCTCCTGAATGGTATTCTCCATCGAGCCGTAGAAGATGATGCCCACCTCCAGTTCCTCCTCCTCCCGAAGCACCGGTGCTGGGAGTTGGTTCCGCGCTCCCTCGATTTTGCGTGCCAAGCGCTGCATGTTGGCGGCGTAGATCTCCGGATTCTCGGAGTAGACGCCGTCCTCGTCGTGGCCGGTGCCGCGGGAAAGGATTGGTTCGAGGCCGGAACCGGGGAGCGTTCGATAGGCGATTCCGTCGCCGTCGACATCACGGTAGCGCCCGTATTCCGGAATCTCCTCGAGCGCCTCCTGTGAGCGAATCACCTTGCCGCGGTCCATCGCGTCTGGATAGTCGAATCCCTTGCACACCCAGCGGTTCATGCCCAGGTCGAGATCACCGAATCCGAACACGGTCGTCTGGTAGCGCTCGGCGTAGTCGAACGCCCGCCAGGCATACTCGAAGCACTCCTCTACCGTCCCCGGGATGAGCACGATGTGCTGCGTGTCACCTTGCCCAGCATAGTAGACCAGCGTCAGGTCACCCTGCTGTGTGCGCGTCGGCAATCCGGTGGATGGGCCGACCCGGTTGATGTCCCAGAAGACGGCGGGCACCTCGGCGAAGTAGGAGAGCCCGATGAATTCGGACATCAGCGAGATTCCGGGTCCGCTCGTGCAGGACATCGCTCGGATTCCAGCCCAGCCGGCTCCCACGACCATCCCCGCCGCCGCCAGTTCATCCTCGGCCTGGATGACGGCGCAGGTCGACTTCCCATCCGCATCCACCCTAAGTTTCGGCAGGTGGTCGATGAGTTCCTCTGCGACCGATGATGCGGGGGTGATGGGATACCATGAGAGCAGTCCAATGCCACCGAATATGGAGCCGAGCGCGACCGCCTCGTTGCCTTCGATGAGAAATGCGTCCGGGTCCCGCTCGCGCTCTTCGACGACGTATGGGTCGCTGACCTCGAGTTCGTCAGCCACGAACTGCCTGCCAAGCTGCAGCGCCTCCAGATTCAACTCGATGGCCTTCTGCTTGCCACCGAATTGCTTGGCGAGCGCCGCCTCCAACTTCGCTTCGTCCAGACCGAGCACCTCGGCGAGCGCGCCGACGTAGACGATGTTGGAAATCATGCGCGCCAGTTTCGGATTCAATCCGCGAGCGATCTTCGTCATTGGGACGGGATAGAGTATCAGGTCGTCTCGCTCCACGGGGAGCTTCACGTCGGAATTGTAGATGACGACCGTTCCCTGCTCCAGTTTCTCGAGATCCTTCTCCCATGTCGCCTTGTTCATCAGCACCTGGATGTGAGTGCGATCCCCCGGGGCCTGGTAACCGGCATCGGAGACTCGAACGATGTACCATGTCGGCAGGCCGGAGATGTTGCTAGGGAAGAGATTCTTGCCACTGACGGGAACACCCATTTCGAACATCGTCTGCAGCAGAATCAGGTTGGCGCTCTGGGAGCCAGTCCCGTTCGCCGTGGCGATGTTGATGGTGAAGTCGTTGACGATGCGTTCCATCCTTCTCAGATGCCCCTGAAGACTCGGTCGCTCTGCCTCACCACGTGGGTTCCCTCGCCCTCATGCTGTTCCGCGCATACTTCATGACTTGAGACTTTGTGTTGCACATGCAGTCAAGGAAGCGCCTCTTTGAGTCGAAATAATGCCTCTGAGCCCTACTCTGCTCTCAAGGCGCGGGGTTGATGAATGAGGCCCGACTCGGCCGCCCCATGATTCCGCAGGGCCTGAAGGACGCATGGGAAAAGGCGGAGGCGTCGATTGCCCTCTCCTCATTCGACGTTGCGCTGGATGGTTTGCGCGAGGCGTGGGATGATTTTGGAGACAAAGTGGACCATGCCAACACCTGGAAACTGGTCGGTGATGCCAAAGCCGGCAAGGCGCGCGACACGGAACCCGTGGATCGTAAACTGCTGCGCTCCGCCCACGCTGATTACCAGAAGGCGCTCAAGAAGGACCCCAAGCACCGCGCCGCCCGACGTGCGGACAGCGCCTTGCTCGCAGAACTCGACGGCATGGGGGTGCGCTCCACCAACCTCCCTGCACTGTTCGACGATGGCGCCCCCACGGTATACGGCCTGCTGGCGATCGTCGTCTCGGTGATGCTGCTGCTCACCACCCTGAAGTATCTCCCGGAGATCAAGGACGCACTCGGACTCAGCAAACCATGGGACGAGCCATACACCGCCACACTGACGTTCGAGCTCTATGCGGACGATGCGCCAAATACGGTTGAATCGTTCAAGATTCACGCCAGCGCAGGCAACTACGACGACGTCATCTTCCACCGCATCATCAACAGTTTCATGATTCAAGGCGGCGATATCGAGAGCGGTAACGGTCAGGGTGGCTATGCCGCCAAATGGTATGGTCAAGGAAACCAGGACGACCCGACGACGTACGTCGTGCCCGACGAGTTCAGCCCCGACCGGCGTCATTACGTCGGCGCGCTTGCGATGGCGAATTCAGGTGTCAACACGGCTGGCAGCCAGTTCTACATCGTCGACAAGGAGGCTTCGGACAGTTCGAGCGGTGAGGCGGGTACCCACTGGCTGAACGGATACGACCAGAATGGTCAGGCGAAGGCGTGTGGCACCCAAGGCGTCTCGTGCCATACCGTGTTCGGCCAGGTGATTGGTGGCACTCACGAAGGCAGGGACCTCGGCGGACTAGCTGTGGTCGACATTCTCAGCGAGGTGGAGACCAACGATCAGGACCAGGCGCTGTATCCACCATACATCCACAGCATCGAGATAGATGGCAACACTGCCATCATGCGACTCGTCATACCTTGAGTTGGCGCATGGTCAGATTGAAGGGTGATACCCTCGCCCGTCAGAGCGAGGATGTTCATGACCGCTGATGCCTCGTTCGAGACGGCAGACGGGGGCGAGGGCCGCTACCATTCGTTGCAAGCGGTCGAGGACGCTGGTCACTGCACGCTCAGCAGGCTTCCGTTCACGATTCGCCTGCTCCTCGAGGCGGCCCTGCGCAAGCGTGACGGATTCCTCGTGACCGATGAGGACGTGCAGCGGATCGCTGCATGGACACCCGACATGACCGCCGGTGAGATTCCATTCATGCCCAGCCGCGTCCTGCTGCAGGACTTCACCGGCGTTCCCGCAGTGGTCGACATCGCCGCCCTGCGTGAAGCGATGGTGGGCTTGGGTGGAGACCCAGCGAAGGTGAACCCACAGGTGCCGGTGGATCTGGTCATCGACCACAGTGTGCAGGTGGATGTGTCTGGGCTGTTTCCTGACGCCCGCGAGCGCAATCTGGAGTTCGAGTACGAGCGCAATCTCGAGCGCTACCAGTTCCTCAAGTGGGGCCAGCAATCCCTGGACAACTTCCGTGCCGTCCCTCCAGGAAGAGGAATCGTCCATCAGGTGAATCTCGAATGGATTGCCTCGGTCGCCCGCGAGGAGGATGGAATCTGGATTCCCGACACGCTGGTCGGTACCGACTCGCACACCACGATGATCAACGGACTGGGCGTATTGGGTTGGGGCGTAGGTGGCATCGAGGCTGAGGCTGTGATGCTCGGCCAGCCGATCTACATGCTGCTCCCAGAAGTGGTCGGGTTGGAACTCACAGGGGCATTGCGGCCTGGGGTTACAGCCACCGACATGACGCTGAGAATCGTCGAGATGCTGCGCGCGCATGGTTGCGTCGAGAAATTCGTCGAATTCCATGGAGCCGGTCTGGCTTCTCTCTCTCTTCCCGACCGGGCGACCATCGCCAACATGTCACCTGAGTACGGTGCGACCTGTGGGTTCTTCCCCGTCGACCAGAAGACCCTCGACTACCTGCTGCTCTCCGGTCGGGATGCCAATCACGTGGAGAATGTCAAGCGCTACCTCACTGCCCAAGGGATGTACCTCACACCCGACACACCTTCTCCTGAATTCACCTCTAACCTCACTCTTGACCTCGCCAGCGTGGACCCTTCGCTTGCCGGGCCGAAGCGGCCGCAGGATAGGGTGGACCTTTCGCAGATGAAGCAGCATTGGCGCGACAGCCTGACTGCACCGCTGGGTAACCATGGCCATGGGGTCGCACAAGACGACGCGGGCGTCAAGGTGGAGGTCGAGGGCAAGGACTTCTCACTGCAGCACGGGGACGTGGTGATCGCGGCGATCACCTCGTGCACGAACACCTCCAATCCGAGCGTGATGCTGGCGGCAGGGCTTCTAGCGCGAGCAGCGCGCGCACGCGGGCTGGGCATCAAGCCGTGGGTGAAGCCGAGTCTGGCACCTGGAAGTCGGGTCGTCACCGAGTACTACGATGCCGCTGGGTTGACTGATGATCTAGATGCGCTTGGGTTCAGCGTGGTCGGCTACGGATGCACCACCTGCATCGGCAACTCAGGGCCGCTGGATGCGGCAATCGGAGCAGCGGTGGATGCAGCCGACTTGGTAGTCGGCAGCGTGCTCTCGGGAAACCGCAACTACGAGGGCAGAATCCACCAGAAGGTGAAGGCGAACTATCTCGCCAGCCCACCGTTGGTGGTCGCCTATGCGCTGGCGGGAACATTGGACATCGACTTCGAGAGCGATGCGATCGGCAACGACCCCGATGGCACCCCGGTTTTCCTCGCTGACATCTGGCCCACCGATGCCGAGATCGAGGAGACGATGGCGGCCGCGGTCACTCCAGAGATGTTCCGCGTGCGCTACGCCGACATCATGAGCGAGCCGCGCTGGGATGTCATTTCCTCTGATTCATCACCACTCTATCCGTGGGCTGATGATTCCACCTACATCCGACTGCCGAGCTTCTTCGAGGACATCAGCCTGCAAGCCCCGCCCATCGTACCGATATCAGGTGCTCATGTGCTGGTGAAACTGGGTGATTCGGTGACCACCGACCACATCTCCCCCGCCGGCGCATTCCCGCACACCGGACCTGCGGGCAGATATCTGATGGACAAAGGAGTCACACCACGCGATTTCAACTCATACGGCTCACGTCGTGGCAACCATGAGGTGATGATGCGCGGAACGTTTGCCAATGTGCGCATTCGCAACCTGGTGGCACCGGGAACGGAGGGTGGATACACCACCCACTTCCCCTCGGGTGAGGTGACGAGCATCTTCGATGCGAGCATGCGCTACCAGCAGGATGAGATTTCGCTGGTCGTGCTCGCAGGGACGGAATACGGTGCAGGCAGTTCACGCGATTGGGCCGCCAAGGGGACGTTGCTGCTGGGTGTGAAGGCGGTCATCGCCACCTCATTCGAGCGCATCCACCGCTCCAACCTCATCGGCATGGGAGTGCTGCCGCTCACATTCCCCGAAGGAGAGAACGCCGACTCGCTCGGCCTCGACGGCACCGAGACCTTCGACATCCCCGCCTCGGGCGACCTCGAGCCGCTCTCCGAGATCACCGTCACCGCTCACAGGGCGGATGGCTCGGCCATCGAATTTCAGGCGACTGTTCGCCTAGACACGCCAGTGGAGGTCGATTACTACCGCAACGGTGGGATTCTCCAGACCGTCCTGCGCAGCCTCGCGAGCGCTTGAAGGCGCCCTCCGGGCGCCCAATCTGTCCCTGCCAACTACTATGGCCAATGACATAGGGCAGATATGTCCGATGAGCGGGACATATGCGCGCAGTCGGCTGGCGCTTATGCTGGCTTTCCTGATGCTGGGCAGCGTCATCAGCCAGTTCCCTGCATCGGTTGAGAACGGCTTCATTCACTGGGATGGAGAGCAGCCGAGTTCCGCGAAGCACCCGCCGGGAAGCAGGGTTCTGCACCCCTCGCTCAATGAGACCACGTCAATCATCTACACCAATGGCACCAGAATCACCGAGGTCGAGTTCGATTTCGGAGGCGGACCGGTCCAGCAATGGCAGAACAACACGCTCAACGCCGGCAATCCGCTGTTCTCGAATGGCACGTTTCAGCAGACCACGCTCGGCACCGCCGGTGTCGAACTCTCAACCACCACCATCTCCGGAAACGGCTCGATTCCGGGGGTCGGAACCCAGAACATGACCGTGCTCGGGCTGACGACCTGGAACGGCACCCACGCCTTCGACGTGCTGCGGGTGCAGTGCGGCATCGTCGCCCCGTGCGGCTCCATCATCGCGGACGGACCGCTCACGATCATCGCCAATGAGATCGTCATCGCCTCGGGTGGCTCGATCTACGCCGACAGCAGCACCTGGGATGGTAGCGGGCGGGGCGGCAACGGATCGTACGGCTACTCCTCTCCCACCGGACCTCAGAGCTACAACTACGGTGCTGGGGGGGCGGGCCATGGTGCGGACGGAGGCGATGGCGGCAACGCCAACGGCACCGTCAATCAGGGAGCCGGAGGGAG
>CALCOR010000099.1 GCA_937897085.1 uncultured euryarchaeote
CGCGACGAGACCAACGACGATCTGGTGCTTACCCGACCAGAGATCGGTGGCACCTGGTCGAAGATCAAGGTGGCCAGTCTAGGGGATGTCGGAGAATACGCCAGCCTGGCACTCGACTCGAACGACAAGGAGGTGTTCGCCTACTACGACGGCAACGACGAGAACCTGATCATCGCCTCACCGGCATCGGATTCTGACGGTGATGGCATCGCGGACGAGGCCGACCGCTGCGCAGGGACGCCGCCAGCAGCGACCATCGATGCTACCGGCTGCCATTGGGAACAGGAGTCGCTGACCAGTGCAGGTGACAATGCCGCCTATGTCGACGTGGTCGTGGGAGCGGATGGTCTGCGCCGGCTGGTCCACTACCAAGGGATGAACGAGGGTGAGATCAGTTGCGACAACAATCCGGCCAACATCACCTCTGACTGCAACGTTGGCTACATGGTGGAGACCGCTCCAGGAGTATGGGGCGCCGAGGAGACTGTCGATTCCGGGGGAGATGTGGGGCGCTACGTGAGCATCGCCATCGCACCCGACGGCAGCGAGCACATCGCCTACATGGCGTACACCGACCAGACTGAGTTCGGCTGGACGAACAATTCAGCGGCGCGCATCGCCAGCAACAGCGGAAGCGGGTGGACATCCGAGACGCTCACCGAGACGAGGTCCAACGGATGGTACACCGACATCGCCATCGATTCAAACGGCAACCGCATGGTCAGTTTCACCAACTCGTCTGGAATCTACAACCATCTGATGGTTGCACGAGACCAGACGGGAAGCTGGGTCGAGGAATCGGTCACCGCGAACGCCACCTTCGCCAGCGTCGCCTACGTGAACGATGTCGCGCACGTTGCGTACTACAGCAGCAACCCGCAGATGATCCGCCTCGCCGTCGACAACGGCAGCGGCTGGGACATCCACAACATCACCACTGACGGGGTCGTCAATTTCTACCGACTGGACGTCAACGTCACCGACGACGGCAAATTGCTGATCGCCTACCACCGCGGCACGGACCAAGCGAGCGACGACCTGTGTGACGCACCGCAGGAGTGCACGATTCAGGTCGCTGAGTGGAATGGCAGTGAGTTCACCTACCATCAGGTGGCCAAACTCCCCACAGACGGGGCGATGCACCTCTCCGTCGACCGCGATGTGACCGGGCGCATTCACGCTGCCTGGTACAACAACGACATGGACGCCCTGCAGATCGCCTCACCCACACGCACCGGCCATGAGACCCTCACCCTGCTGCCAGACGTGACCTCCGGTCTCTACCCGAAACTGCTCGTGGACGAGAACGGCTGGGAGCACATCTGGTACCACACGGTCGCCACTGACTCCGATGAACTGCGCCAGATCGTACGCTACGCCTGGGAAGCGGACCACGACTTCGTCGAGGACGACGATGACAATTGCCCGAACACTCCCTACGGCGCCGAGGACATCGACTGGTACGGCTGTTCGTATGACCAGCGGGACGATGACTGGGATTACATCCCGAATTCGGACGACCTGTGCCCGGACACCCCACCGAACGAACGGATGGACACGGATTGGACCGGCTGCTCACCCAGTCAGCGGGACACCGACGGAGACGGAGTGACCGATGATCTGGATGGCTGCGACAACACGCAGGACCTGAGCACGGTCGATGCCCAGGGATGCGACGATTCACAGCGTGACAGCGATGGAGATGGCGTGCCCGACGGTGAGGACCAGTGCCCCGACACCCCACTGGGCGAGGAGCCGGACCTCAACGGCTGCGGTCCGTCCCAGCGAGACAACGACGGCGATGGAGTAGCCGACAAAGAGGATTTCATGCCGCTGGATGCGAGTCAGCAGACCGACTCGGACGGCGACGGATTCGGTGACAACCTCAGCGGAACGAACGGGGACGACTGCCCGAACGAGGAGGGATTCTCGTACATCGACCGCAGCGGATGCCCTGACCTCGACGGTGACGGTATCTCGGACGAGACCGACGATGATGACGACGCTGATGGGTTCACGGATGTGCAGGAGGCCGAGAACGGAACCGACCCGCGCAACATGCTCAACTTCCCGATGGGAGGCGATACCGGTGGCGACACAGGTGGCGACACCGGCGGTGACACGTCAGGAGGTGACGGAGGCGGCACAGACACCTCAGGATCATCCGAGGGTGGAATCAACATGATGGTCATCATCGGAATCATCGCCGGAGCGCTCCTGCTGCTGCTCGCCATCGGTGGTGCGATCACGGTGCTCGGCCGAAAGAAGAGCCCAGCGGCCATGCCCCCCTTGCCGGGAGGCGAAATCATGCCCGAACCGGCGGCGGACCCCAAGAAAACCGCTGAGGCCGCAGAGCCAGAAGACGGCCAGAAGGGGGAGATGCTGCCCACCG
>CALCOR010000100.1 GCA_937897085.1 uncultured euryarchaeote
GCCGCTTATCTCTCAACAAAACCTCAACACAAACCAAGAGCCTCTAACAGGGCCGACCCATTTTGTCAATTCGTATTGGAGACCGACCGCAGGATTGGATATGCCCTTGAATGAGTATGAATAATCAATTAACAGACGAATCAATGGGTATCTGCTTAGGCCCATGCGATTGGATATAGCCAATCAATGGGCTTTCAGTTGGCCGAACTAGACGCTAGCCTCTGAGTCAATCTGGCATGCCACAGACGACGATGCAGACCGATTCCAAGGTCTCGAGCGGAATGATCTGGCCCCGGGAATACATGCGCTTCTCCTTGTCGTCGAGGTCGCGGCGGGAGTGCTTCTCGTCAGCCCTGGCCTTCTTCAGAGCCTTCCACAACGCCTTGGTCGGCGCCACGTAGACGGTGTGCGAGTTCGCCATCACCCAGTAGTGTGCCTGCTTGCGCGCCAGCCCGAATCCCGAAGCCTTCCACCGGCTCTCCCGGTCAGCCCGCTGTTCCAGCTCGAGGAAATGCATGCCAGTCTCCTCTGAGATGACATCGAAGCGAATCGTGACTCGTGAACCGTCGGGAGTCACCATGTCCCAGCCTTCGGCCTTGTGCTTGCCGTCAAGGTGGGTCCAACCGAACGTGTCGGCGACAGCGCGCTCACGTGCGAGGATGTCGTCCATCTGTGGCCCCCCTAACTTTCCAGAACCCATCACAGGATATGAGCGCCGCGCCGACGGCAACTGCGTACACTTGCCCGCAATGAGCCGTTCAGTCGCGCTTGTTCCAGTACTGAGCGTTGATAAGGGGTGCTCAGGTGGAACCGGTGAATGGGTAGACGCCGAGAGGAAGAAGTCGACGAGGAGTTGCTCGCGAAGCTCGAGTCGGATGATGCGGGCAGCGACAAGATCCGTGTCAAGACACCCAACAAGCGCATCAACGAGATGTTCGCCATCGCCGACCAGATTCTTGGAGGCCGACGCATACGCGCCGTGTGCGGAGATGGAGAAACCCGTCTGGCACGGATACCCGGGAAGATGCGTCGTCGTCAGTGGGTGCGCGAGGGCGACCTGATCATCATCCAACCGTGGGATTTCCAGGACGCGAAGGCGGATGTGCGCATGCGCTACACCAAGACACAGGCTCTCTACCTCTCACGCAAGGGCGTGCTCCCCGAGGTAGTCGACACCTTCGGCATGGGCGATGATACGGCGTCAGAAGACGACAGCGGCATCTGGGAGGCCAGTGACAAGCGAAGCGAGCCCGAGCCCGAGCCCGAGCCCGAGCCCGAAGAGGCTGAGCCGGAGTCGGATGACGACGGTGAGGCGTGATCTTCGAGGTGCTTCCATCTCCCGCAAGCGGTCAACCAAACGCCGCAGCGGCAAGCGACGTGAATGGCAGGACCTGCGCGACCAGCAGGCGTCGCAGAAAGCAGAGGAAGCGGGCATCGAAGGTGAGCCGGAAGGTCCGGAACTTGAACCGGAATACGATGACAAGTGGCTCGAGGAAGCGGAGCAGGAGCCCGAGGAGTTGCACAAGTCCTTGGAGAAGGCGGACAAGCGCTGGGGATGGATGGCAGAGAAGAGCAACGCCCGCATGTTCTCCGTGATCGAGGAGCGAATGGCCGGCGTGCTCGGCAAGGGTCTGTTCGAATGGGTCGACCGCCGTGTACTCGACGAGGTGTTCGATCAGTCCACTCTTCTGGCCATTTACAAACTGATGACCCAAGGTCACATCGACACGCTAGAATGGCCGATAGCGCGCGGCAAGGAGGCACACGTCTTCCGCGGCGAGGGAGAGTCGGGACCGATAGCGGTGAAGATCTTCCACACCAGCAACGCGGTGTTTCGCGGATTGATGCAATACATCGAGGGCGACCCGAGATTCGGAGGACTCAGACGCCGTCATCGCCAACTGGTCGATATCTGGGTGCGCAAGGAGCAGCGCAATCTGCTGCGCATGCGCAAGTGTGGACTGCGTGTCCCTGAGCCGTTCGCCCTGTTCAAGAACGTGCTCGTGATGAGTTACGTCGGTGACGACACCGGCCCCGCTCCTCGCCTGCGCGATGCAGATGTGGAATCCCCCCAGCCGGTCTACGATGAACTGCTGGAGTTCCTGAGGATACTCTGGAACGACGCAGGCATGGTCCACGCCGACTTCTCAGACTACAACATCCTCTGGCACGATGGTGAGCCGTGGGTGATAGACGCCGGTCAATCGGTCGTCGAGAGACATCCGAACGCCAATGAATTCCTCGTGCGCGACGCTACTCGTCTGGTGCAGTGGGCAAATCGCCAAGGGCTGGAAGTCGAACTCGCCGACGCCATGGTGACGATTCTCGGTAGCGAATGAGCACCGCCGACTTCAATTAGGGGTCATTGGTCGGCAGCCAGCATGCATGCGTCAGTACGGATTCCGATGAACCGCGTGGCGGTGCTTATCGGCACAGGTGGTGAGACGCGCCGGGCGATTGAGAAGGCATCGGGCGCGGCCTTGGATGTCGACTCGCAGTCGGGTGAAATCAGCATCATCTGGAAGGAAGGGGATGATATCGACCCAATCATGCAGATGAAGTTGCCAGACATGATCAAAGCAATCGGCCGCGGGATGTCCCCCAAGCGTGCCCTCCGACTGCTCGGCGACGACCTGTTCTTCCAGTTGGTCGACATGCGCGATTGGGTCGGCAAGCGGGCTAACCAACAGCGGCGCATGCGCGGGCGGTTGATCGGCAGGAACGGTCGTATTCGCAAGTTGATCGAGGAGCACTCCGGCTGTGAGATGGCGGTCTACGGCAGCACAATCGTACTGGTCGGAGATGAGGAAGGTCTGCCTCTGGCGAGCAAGGCAGTAGAGCGCATCCTGTGCGGAGCAGAGCACAGCTCGGTGATCAAGCGCCTCGAACGAGAGCGACGTGAACGGCGCATACGGGCGCGTAAACTGGAGAACATGGAGGAGCGCACCGCTGAGGAAGGAGTGGAGTTCGAGGCACTGGTACCAGGGCTTGCCGATGCACGCCGTCGCCAACGCCGTTACATGTCGAGTGAGGACGACCCTGACGATGAGCAGGAGTCCGACGAAGTGATGGAACTGGAAGAGGACGAGTCTGTCAATTGGTCTGAAGAGTGACTCGCCGCTTGTGACTCATCCAGATACTGATGAACAGCCCCGCCAAGATGACGGTCAGCATGTCTGGCATGAACCCGGGAACAACACCGATCATTCCTGGCTCCGCGCCTTGTGCGACGACGTAGACCTCGTTGTTGCCCTCATCCTTCTCGTCGATCGCGTAATCGCCGTCGATCACGATTCGAATGTCCAGTTCACCCGCGGAGAGAATGGTCACCGACCAGATCAGCGTCTCCTTCAGGTCGACCAGCGAACCGGAACTCAAGGTGCGCGTCTCGATAGTGGTCCAATTGACAGTGCTGTCCCTGTCGGCCGGCGCGGTCTGCAGGCTGACCGAAGGGCTTCCTGTCCACGGCTCGTTGCTGATGAGCACCGAGGTGATGTTCACAATGCCACTACTACCGGCGCGCACGACCAGCCGATCCACCGAGGCGCTCTCCCAGGAGAGGTCGAGGCTCGGAAGCACGATGAAGTGCTGCACAGGTGAGGATGCGCTGTTGCTCGCATTGTCCTGCAGCACTGCTTTCAGGGACAGGTACTGCCCCTGCTTCGTGCTCCAGACGATCGATGAGGGAAGCGACGCTGTCTGTCCGGTGCCGAACTGAATCCAGGCATTGGTCAGGTCGGGTGGGTCGCCGATACCGTCTGCGTCGAATCCGTAGTAGAGTGTGGTGTTCGCCGCATCGATGCCCGAGCGGTCGTCACTCGCCTGCACGCTCGCTGTGACTCCTCCGAAGAGGTTGGTGACGAGTTCAGGCAGCACCCAGCCACCGGCGACGGGATTCGTCTGGTCGACAGAGATGATCGCTGAGGTAGCGCTTCCAGCGTTGCCCAGAAGGTCCACAGCCCGGAATTCGATGGTTCGCACACCTTCCTGAAGTGCAATCGAGCCGCCTCCGGTGTTTCCGATGCCAGTCCATGTCGAGTCGGCTGAATCGCGCACTTCGTAGTGATCGATGCCGCAGCCGCCGTTGTCGCTCGCTCCGATGTTCAGCCCACTGAACGAGAGCGAGGTGTCATCGGTCCATCCGCTGCCAACGGAGAGCGAAGGAGTTCCTACATCAGGACCGACTGTGTCGATGCCGATGTAGAGGTCCGCGGTAGCTGAGTTCGACGCAGTATCGAACACCTTCAGTTGGGCTGTCCATGTACCCTGTGCCGGGAAGGAACCGGTGGTCCAGTCCCAGCGGTAGGCGAAGAAACCGGGCCCGTCATTGGAGGGCGCGCCAGGCCCAGGAACCCCCGTGAGAGCAGCATGGCTCAGGTGGGCGTCGGTGGCGTTCCAGGTGAACGACAGCACCCCGGTGCTCGGAATGTCAAACCAAGCGCGGTCAGAAATCGCCGACCCGCCCCCGAGGTCAGGCGAGAGCACGGCGAACTGCAGGTTGGCAGGATCGGTGTTGTCGACTGTGAAATTTCCACTCAGACTGGTTCCCAATGAAGCGCCACTGTCGAATCCTTCCATGCGCAGGCGGTAGTCACCGTCTACCACTCCAGTGGTGTCCCAATTGTAGATCCATGGACTGGAACTCAGGTTCACGATGGTCGCCCAAACGCTGCCGTTCCATACCTCTAGCAACAGGGCATCCACATCGGTGGTGTTGACCGCCACGATGGTGAACGAGCCACCGACGACATCACCTTCGTCCGGTCCGCTGCCGAAGTCTGGTGTGACAGCCCTTCCACCAGCAGCGATTGTGCTGGGGGCCAGCAGGCTAGCCAGCAGAACCAGAGCGAGCAGTATGACGCGTGTGGCGCAGCCTCTCATGGTAACAGTGTCAGGACGCCTCGCCTCCGCTTCAACCCTTTCCACGAAGAACGAGGGGAATCGTCGCACATGAGGGCCTGAGAGCAGCGACCGGCGCGCGGGCGGGGGATTGAAGTGCTGCGCACTTCCTCATGCGTGCATGCGCAGAGCGTCAGCCTTGGTTCTCCTGCTGTTGCTCATTCCGAGTTTACTCGCTCTCGCATCCGTGTCTGGAGAGGTTGCGGGTGACATCGTATTCTCCAGCGACAGCATCTCGTTGGCATCGAATAACCCGACAGAAGGCGATGACCTCGGCATGACGATCACGCTCACGAACAATGCGACCGTTGAGGCCAGTGGCGTGCAGATATCCCTGCATCCTGACTCGACAGCCAACGCGGCGTTCCACTCTGAAACGGTCGTGGTGCCCGCCTCTGGATTTCTGCAGGTCAGTGCGACCTGGCTGAATGTTCCGTTTGGAACACACCTTGTTGTCCTTCAGGTCACCCACTCGAGTGAAACCGCCTCCGTCAACAGGTCGTTCACTGCCTCCGGGTTGGCGGATCTGGTGGTCACATCGCTACAGATATCTCCCGCATCAGGCATGCACACCAACGACCTCGTGGACATCACTTGCGACATCAAAAATCAGGGTAATGCCGCCGCCGCGTCAAGCCATCTGCTTCTCGAACTCGACGGAATCTTGCTGGCGGAGTTGTCGGTCGCGATGCTCCCTACGAATCAGACGGTGCAGGTGTCAACTTCGTTCAACGCCCCATCCTCAGGGGTTCACGAGTTGATTGCCACAGCGAACTCGCAGTCTGCAGACGGTGTCACCGAGAGTGATTCATCGAACAACAACAACGTACAACCAGTCCAATTCACTGTTCTTCCAGACCCTGATTACCACCACCATCCGCAGTCGGACCCAGATGTGCTGGTGTCGACCGCGACCGACGCGCTGGCAGGACCGTGGACGGTGTCCGGTCAGATCCTCAGGATGGGTGGGGAGGGTGACACCTCCATCGAGGTCGCAATCTCGGTCGTCGAGGCGGGCGGTGACAGGCTGGTCCGGCTGTTCTTCGTCAACTTCAGTGAAGCGGAGCCGCTGGCAAGCTGGTCGGAGTCCCTGACCACTCAGGAGTTGCAGATCAGTGATCCAGGCGATTACACCCTTCTGATCGATATCGATCCGGATGACATGGTGGCCCAGTCGATTACGTTCAACGATGTGACCACGACCACGCTCACGCTACACGCCGAGCCCAACGCGGTCGTGTCGGGGTTCGCTCCGGCATCGAGCAGCACGGTGATGCCCGGAGATCCTGTTTCGTTCAACGTGACGGTCACCAATGTCGGCATATTGGCGGTGTTCGGCTCGCTGCACGCAACCTTCGATGGCACTCAACTCACCTCCAAACAGGGGCTGGCGCTTCCACCCGGGTCTGAGAGCACCTACACGTTCACCGCAACGGCTTCAGGAGATGCGAACGAGGTGCTGCAGTTCATATCCACCTGGGAGGCATCGGAAGGCTCCTATGACTCAGCCAGCGATGACAACACTGCCACCGGCAGCGTGACGCTGCGCACTGACCTGCGCCTGCGCTTCCTGCAGGGCACAGAATCGTGGTCCCCGAATCCACCGCTGCGGCTGGGAGAGACCTATTCTTACACGATTGACATCATCTCTGACGACGGCTCCGGAACAGAGACGTTCACCTGCCTCGACCACACCCATGGAAAGGAGTTCGGCACTCGCACGCTCACGTTCTCCGAATCCGGTGATTCCGCCACCATGCTGTGTGAATTCACTGCCGAGCGCACAGGATCGTTCGAACTCTACGTGCTGCCCGATGGTGACACCGTAGCAGCCTGGACCTCTCCATGGTCGGTGACCGCGAGCGGCGTGGTGGTTCAGAACGAAGGTGGCGGCGGCTGGGGCGGCATCCTGCTGTTGTTCGCTGGCGCCCTGTTCCTCGGCGGAGTGCTGCTCGCTGCCGTGGTGCTCACCCGCGCAGGTGAGAGTGATGCAGAGCGAGAGACTTACGATTACTGTCCTGCATGCGAAGGAGAACTGACAGGAGAGGAGGACCAATGCCCTCACTGCGACTTCGACCTTCTCGAAGGATTGTCGCAGTTCCACGACTGTGAGGAGTGTGAGGCCTCCATCCCCGACTTGATGGAGCACTGCCCCTACTGCGGGGCGACGCAGGACATCAGCGATTACTACGAGAGGCGGGTGCGCAAGGAGGTGCCAATCGCCTCGGACCCTGAGCCAGAAGAGACCGAGGATGGTGAGGATGAGGATGACGATGAGGTCGTCCTCGGCACCGAGGATTTCTCGGAACAGTTGGAGTCGATGGGCTGGAGCGAGGAGCAGTATGAGAGCGAGTGGGACGATCAGTTGTCACGGGCCGAGGTGGAACTTGACGAAGCCGCTGCCTGGCACGCTACTCAGGAGGAGTTGACAGAAGAGGAGACAGAGGACACGATCACCGAAACCTCCCTGCGTCGTTCCGTCGAAGAGGAACGGGTCGACCTCGATGCGATGATTGGCAAGAAGGATGAGCGCCGCCATCTGCTCGACGAACAGGTCGACCTCACAGCATCTGATGCGGACATCCGCGCCGACATCTACGACATCACCGGTGAGGACGGAGTGCTGCCCGGAGACGTGGTCAAAGTGGACATGGCTCCTGACTCCATGACCGGCGGCGAAGGCATGAAGGAAACCCACGAAGACGTTGATTTCGGTGTCGGGGATGACACGCCCGTCTCAAAGGGGCCATCTCCTAGTGAAGGGGGTCGCGGGAAGCAACGACGGACACCCAGCCGCAGGAAGCGGGACGGCGATGATTCCGACGCCTCCTGAGCGGCTGGTGGCGGGCATGTCAGAGCAACGCCTATGATTGAGCAGTACACATCGGTGCGGGATGGTCGGGTCAGAGCATGGATTCGAGGCCCGCGAGGACGGAAGCGAAGTCGACCCTCCTCGACCCAACACCCGCGGCATCTGGATTGATGCCGAGGGACATCCTTTACCGCTGTCGGCCAGTGACTTGGAGCGGCATACGTACTGCCCGCTGTCATGGAAACTCTCCCGTGAGGGGGTGGGTGGTGAAGGGAAGGAGCTTGAACGGGGAATCGACAAGCATCAGAAGATTCACGAGGCGATACAGGATTACCATGTCGCTGACCTGAAGGCACGTCGAGAGATGATCATCTGGACATGGTGGTTCGCTGTGGTCGTCACCCTGTCGGTGGACGCAGCCGCCTTCTTCTTCGTTGGTGAGGGAGTCGTCGACGAACAGAACACCACCCGGCTCGCCCGCTACCTCGCCCTGCTCGCCCTCGTCTGGTTGCTGCTCGCCATACTCCTGCTCGCTCTTCCCTGGCGCCGCTTCATCGGTCGTCCGTTCGGGCTCGCCCAACCCCCCAAGTTCGAGGAGTACGATCTGCGAGCCGACGAATTGGAGGACCTGAAGTTGCAAGTCCCGCCAACAGGTGGCTGGATGGAGGCGGGACGCACTGAGGTGTGGCTGATGCTGGGCAGCGTCACCATCGCCTTGCACGCGTTCGCGCTGTTCAACGCCCGCGAGCGCACCGTCGCCACGTTCGTGCTGTTCGTGCTGGCGCTCGCTTGGACGTTCATCGCTGCATGGCGGCTGCACCGCGGCCTGTTGGCCACCTTCGAGGCGGAGTCAGCCCGGAATACCTCTGGGATGAAGGGCATGGGTGCGCTCGCCTATTCTGATGACCAGAAGGAATCCGGGTTGCTGGTGGACGAAGCCACTGGACTGCGCGGCAGGCCGGACCAGGTGGTGATCATCGATGGGCAGTACATCCCTGTTGAGCAGAAGACAGGCAAGGTACCATTAGAGCCTCACCAATCACACAAGATGCAACTGCTCGCCTACCTGAAACTCGTGTCGGCCACCACCAATTCACGCCCTTCCTATGGGATACTGCGCTACAGCGATGACACACTGTTCCAGGTTCCGTGGACCGAGGACGAGGAGCATCTGTTGCTGGAGAGCATCTGTGAGATTCAGCGGTTGATGGTGGAGGGGGGCGCGCAGCGGAACCACGAACGTCCGGGCAAGTGCCGCAACTGCTCCCGCCGTCACTCTTGCAGCGACTCGCTCGTGTAGTTCTCACATCGGGACGCACTCAGTCCCTCGGGGCTGTTCAGGGTAGAGAATGCAGGGACGCACGACGTTGACGATGACCTCGAACTCGTCGTGGAACGAGAACTGCTCGATTGGCGCTGTGAGACCATATCCCTGCGCCTCGACCTCGAGTACCCAGACACCAGGTTTGAACGGGGCGTAGCGTCGTTCTATTGGTGGATAGTGATCAGAGGTCGCGTTCTCCTCCCAGAACGGTTCATCGGTGTTGATGTTGGCTCCTGGTTCCCACAATCGGGCGTGGACGTAGCGGATGGAGCCTGTGAGATTGTTCAGCCCGAACTCTCCTATCTCATCGAGATCCATCTGCACGCGGAAGTAGATGCTGATCTCCTTGACTTGTTCGTCGAACAGGATGTCCTGCGGTGCAGGCCTGTGGATGATCGCCTCGAGCTCGGTTGAATTGGAACTGAATGTGTGCTGGAACGAGTAGGACTCAGTCTGCTCAGAAGTCGTGGGAGTACCGCGCGACCATTCCATCAACTCCCGCGTCGCTACAAGCCCTAGACAGCCGCTGGTACTGCTCGCGAGCAGGATGAGCAGCATCGCGCTGACGAGGAAGCGTGTCCGTCTCATCGGTGGAAGCAGGGCACACCCCCATTTCAACGGAACGCCCCCAGAAATCGATTCGGCAGCATTCAAGCGCTGCCGCCGACTGGCCTCGGTTGCCTGAATGATGACTGATGGGCGAGCCGAGAGTTCATTGACGAACCCTATGAGTGCTGACAGGCGCCTCAGAATGACGATTCCCAATCCTCGATGTTCTGCGTGTGCTGCCAGGTTTCGTCGTCCATAAAACCGCGTGCCTTGAGCACCTCACGTGCGAGCAGCCAGTAGATGAGCGCTAGACTGCGCCGCCCCTTGTTGTTCGCCGGGATGCACAGATCGACGTTGCGCAGGTTGTTGTTGGTGTCACATATTCCTATCACCGGCATTTTGCTGCCTATCGCTTCGGAGAGCGCTTGATTGTCCGCCTGCGGGTCTGTCACGAAGATGATCTGCGGCTCGATGTATGTGCGCAGAAGGGGGTTGGTGAGAGTGCCTGGGATGAAACGGCCGACGATGTGCCTGGCACCGACGGCCTGAGCGAACAGGCGCGCCGGACGCTGACCGTATTGTCGAGCGCTGACGACCAGGATGTCCCGCGCCTCGTACATTCCGAGGAAGTTGGCCGCCAGTTGCAGCCGCTCATCGGTCTGTTCGATATCGATTAGGTGCAGACCAGTGCCATCAGCAGCCACCTCGTGGATGAACTGCTGCATGTCCTGGCTCTTGGTCTGGGTGCCGATGTGTACTTTGTTGGACTGGTACTCCTCGTAAGGCATCAACGGGACGCTTTCACCCTCCATGCGGCCCGCCCACCGGACCCCCGTAATTAACCGCTTCTACACCCCTTCACCGGTCACTCGCTGCCCCAACCGAGATAGGGATGAGACTGGTCACGAGTCACATGACCTCCGCGGAAGGAGTTCTCTCCCCAACACCGCTCCATCTGGCACCGATGGCCGGGGTATCCGACCTCGCCTTCCGGTTGCTCGCCAGAGAATGCGGAGCTGATGTCACAATCACCGAGTTCACCGCCGCCGCCGCACTCACGAGAGAGGACGCGCACAGTTGGATGAAGGTGGAGACAGACCCACGCGAGGTCCCGTTCATCCCGCAGATATTCGGTTCCGATGTAGATGAGATGGCCAATTGCACATACATGTTGCAGGATAGAGCAGACCTCATCGATCTCAACTTCGGTTGCCCCGCCCCCAAGGTGACCCGCCACTGCGCTGGTGCCGCCCTCATGGGGGAGCCGGACCTGCTGTTGGCGATGGTTCGTGGTTGCCTCGCGAAGAGCGAAGTTCCGGTGACCGTGAAGATGCGTCTGGGTACGGGGGCGAGCGTGAACAACGTGGTTGCTCTGGCGCAGGAGTTGGAGGCTGTCGGAGTGGCGCGCCTGTGCGTGCACGGGAGGACCCTCAAGCAGCGCTACGCGGGTGTAGCCGACTGGGAGACGATTCGAAGGGTGGTCGAGGCGGTCTCGATTCCAGTGGTCGCCAACGGTGATGTCGTCGACGCTGAGTCTGCGCGGGCGTGCCTGGAGATGACAGGTGCGGCCGGCCTGATGATCGGGCGCGGTGCGATTGGACGGCCGCACGTGTTCCACGAGATTAAGCGAGATCTGGGATGGACGGATGTGCAGGCGCCGTGGGAAGAGGAGATTCCCGCAGGTGCGGATGCTCACGAACGGAGTCGGTCGGTGCGCTCATGGTGCTGGCGGCGGTATGTCGAACTCGATGACGAGGTGCATCCTGAACGTGGCAGCAAGAATCGCAAACGGCACGCGTTCTCTTTCACCAAGGGACTGCGTGGGGGAAAGGCGCTGCGCGCAAGCCTGCATTCGCTTCGCGATCCAGCCGAATTGGGTCAGGCCGTCGAGAGATTCCTCGCCGGAGAGTCGGACGCGATTCACGCCTGAGCGTCGCTGGCCAACGCCGTCTCCAGAGAGCTTGCCACCCGGATCATCCGGATGAACAGCCGGTCGACCCGTCCGATTACCGAAGCCGCCACATCCTCACCGCTGTCGCCGATTAATTGGTATCCGTATGGCAGTCGTCCTCCTAACAGGTTGAGCAGCAGCATCTGGTCGTCAGCGGGCACCGTATTGAACAGTTCAGCGCACTCCTCCAAATCGAATTCCCCCTTGCCCAGTGCAACCAACACGGAGTCGGCGACATCTGACGGCAGGCGCCCGAATCCACCCTTGCCGCGCAGCCATTCCTCACCTCGCCGACCGTGCTGGCTGCAGATCGCATCCCACAGAATCACCGTGAGCCTGTCGAGGCGTGGTGCGCGAGTAGCCATTCCTGCGGCTCGGAAGCGGTCGAGAGCTCGCTGGAGTCTTGGGCGCGTGACCTTCCATTCGCTGGCTCCCTCGTCGAGTGAGAGTGGCGAATCCGCCTCCAGCAGCCCGTCGAAGACGAGGCGCCCCAGCGGTACCTCTTCTCCTATCTTCACGCCCCGGTCACCGAACATCCCGGTGTCCGCGAGCAGTGCAGTGCGGGCATCCATGCCGTCAGTAGATGGAGACAACTCGCGCACGCGCAAGCGGAATGGGACGTCTGCATCACCTGCAGGTGCGTCTTGCCCTCCGCCTCCGGTGCGCCAGTCGGACAGCGGAGCGAGTCGCAACTCGAGAACTCCGCGCACCTCCCTGCGCAGCAGGTCGAGCGCGCCAGTGAATGAGCCGGTGCGCAAGAAGTGACGGCGCCAGCCATCGTCGCCCGCTGTGCTGGCGACCAGACGACAGCCGTGGAGCCTGCTCAGGTGATGGTGCAGGGCGGTGCCGCTGATGCCGAGATCGTTGGCCAGAGTCGCTGCATCCCAGCCTGCACCCGCGTCGACGAGCAGGTGGTCGCGCAACAGACGCTGCAGCGGCCTCTGGTTCGCCTCATCTCCCCACGCCTCGTTCCTGCGCCGCACCAATCCGAGCGAGTCGAGCAGCCAGGCGAGCAGCATGTTGGGGTCGCGGCTGCCGGTGGGAGCGGGGTGCTCCTCGAGGCGCAGGTCGAGCATCAGTGAGTGGCCGATGGACGACGGCTCAAAGCCCTGCTGTCGCGAGAAGGTGAATCAGCCCTACATCTAACGTAGGATGCACACGGCGAGCAACCGCGGAGAATCAAACTTGGAACCTACTGTTCAGCAGGCACGCGGGGATTCGTCAAGCCACTCATAGTCGAGCCGTCCTGTCTTGAGTCCTTGCAGGTGCGAGGCAAGATCGAGGCGAGAGTTGGCTAGAATACCCCTGCGGCGTAGCACCTGCACCGCGCTGTTCACCGAGGCGCGGCTGCGACCGAGATCGCGCGACATCGATGCTTGGCTCTGAGGCAGCGGGTCTCGGACCAGACGGGCCACGACCTCCCGCTGCACCTGTGAGAGACCTACCGGGAGCAACTCAGCCGCGCGGGAGTCCTCTACACCGAGATGCTTGATGATCTCCAGTTGGCTTGGTGCTCCGGCGTAGTAGCAAGAGCGACCATTGACGGGGATGATGGTGAGGGTTCGCTGTGAGACCAGGACGTCAAGGTGGTGTCTGAGAGTGCCGTTGGCGGCGTCCAATCGGCTCTGCAGTCGACGGTAACAGATTCCGGGGTTGGTCGCCA
>CALCOR010000101.1 GCA_937897085.1 uncultured euryarchaeote
GGGAAGGCGGGGATGCCGAACGCCTGCACCATCACAACGCTGGCTGTCTTGTGACCCACGCCGGCCAACTCCTCGAGTTCCTCGAAAGTCTGCGGCACCTTGCCATCGTGCAATTCGACCAACTGCTCGGCCATGCGCTTGAGGTTCTTCGCCTTCGTAGGCGCAAGGCCGATCTCGCGGATGATCTTCTGGATCTGTTCCACATCTAGGTCAGCCATCTGTGCAGGGGTTGAAGCCCGGTCGAACAGCGTCGGAGTGACTTGGTTGACCTTCTTGTCTGTGGTCTGAGCCGAGAGCAGCACGGCGACGAGGAAGGTGTACACGTTCCGGTGCTTGAGAGGTATGGGTGTCTCCGGATACAGTTCATCGAGCATCGCGCCGACGCGCTCGACCTTCTCTGCGATGCGCATGCCTCACTCCAGTTCGACGTCCTGCCAGCGATATCCCCGTATGCCCGCTCCTAGCATGATCGTAGGTGGAAGAATCCAGCAAGGTATCCACATCCAATTCGCGAACGGCTCGTCAGGCCCGCCGAGCAGCATGAACAGCCCCAACCCGAGCAGCACGGCCGGAAAGAACGCCACCCCGGCGAACACCACTGCCCTTGCAAGCCCCATCGCACCACCCTGCCAGCCTCATCCAATGGAGATATCCCTGTGGATTCCACCCTTGAACTCCTGCGTCAGTGTGCCCCAGGTACACCATTCTTGGTTCAGAAGTAACCCAAAGCGAAGCCAATGAAATATATCCCAATGAGAACAGCCGGCCCGTAGAACAGAACGGCTTTGAGAGATTTCCACCAACTCTTCTCCCCTATACTCTCCTCAAGCGCATCAGCGGTGGCGGCACCGATCTCTTCTACCAGTTCGAGGGGCATGTCCCGGTCATTAGGTTCAGACCTTCAACAATGCCCGCTTTCCCCCCTTCGGGCATGTCTTAGTTTTTCAATTGGAAAGTTGATTCTCCAATTGGGAACCTGAGCGACAATTCAGGATGTCTTCGGCGGCAAGCCAGCCCTTGCGAGCCACCTGCACACCGAACCAGACATCGCGCAACCCGCGGATGTCGTGGGCATCTGGGTTGATGCATACCGGCACACCTTGGTCGCGGGCGAAGCGGCAGAAGCGCCAGTCGAGGTCCAATCGATACGGGCTGGCGTTGATCTCCACCGATTTGAGTGCCCCTTCGGCGTTCAGCTCACCCATTCTGCGCAGGACCTGATGCAGGTCGACAGGGAAGCCGTCCCTGCCTTGGAGAATCCGCCCGGTCGGGTGGCCGAGGATGGTGAAGGTCGGGTCCTCGACGGCGCGGATGAGCGCCTCGGTGTTCTCTTGCTCGTCGCGGTTGTTCCAGCCGGCCAGTTGATGCACGCTGCCGACCACGTGCGACAGCGCCTTGCGAGTGGCGTCGTCGTAGTCGAGCGAACCATCGGGAAGGATGTCGCACTCCGCTCCGTGAAACAAGCGGAAATCCTTGCCCGCATCGTCCCAGCCTTCGTTGAGCACGCGGATCTGCTCACCTTGAGCGAGCATGTCCTCCGCATCGGCCCCGATCTGACGCCCTCCGATGTTCAGCAACTGCGAATGGTCGGATATGCCGAGGAACTCCCAATCGAGTTGCATCGCCGCGCGTGCCATCTGCTCGAGGGTGGCGACACCGTCTGAGAGGGTGGTGTGGTTGTGGAAGGAGCCTGTGAGGTCGGTCGTCTTGACGAGTTCTGGCAGTTCACCCGCGGCCGCAGCCTCGATCTCACCCATGTCCTCGCGCATCTCAGGGGGGACCCAGGAGAGTTCCAAGTGTCGGTAGATGTCCTCTTCGTCAGCCGCTTCCAGGGAGAATTCCGCCGCTTCCAGACCTTTCAGATCACCCGCTTCCTCCTCTGGGAAGAGCCCGAA
>CALCOR010000102.1 GCA_937897085.1 uncultured euryarchaeote
CTGCGGAGCAGCGCGCCCTTCTGAAACAACTCCGAGACAGTGGGCTGTAATCCCTCTCGGACCATTCAATAGTCGATGTTCCCCCGCTCGGTTCGGGTGTGCGCGTGCGAGATTTCAGTCGGGTAGCCGAAGTCCTCCTCCCTCGCCGAAAAATGGTTCACGTTGTGGTCGCGCTCGTCTCGCTGTTGATGCTCCCTGGTATCGTGGCGGTATTGGAACCAATCGACATCGAATCCTACAATCTCGACTCTCCAGAACTGAAAGCACAGGAGATTGCGGGTGAGGAATTCAACAGCCGTGACACTTCGATTGGCTACATGGTCATCCTGCGCGAACCGGATCGCATGGATTCGCCACTCAGTCCGGAATATGTCGATGAGGTTCATTCGTTCCGCGGCGTGGGCGCAGGAATAGAGGAGCCTGTCGGCGGGATTCTCAATCTGACCGTCCTGCGAGAGATAGAACTCAAGGTAGCCGCTGCCAAGTCGGATCCACTTGCGCCCTACTTCATGCCACTTGTATCCGATGTGACAGCCACTCAGGTCGACGGCGTTATCTCGCTGCCGCAGATGCTGGACGACTTCATGGCCAACAGGTCGATTCTCACTCGACCCACCGTCAATATCTATGGCCAATTGCAGCCGGAGCGCACCAACTGGACAGATTGTGGGGAACTCGAGTGCCTTCTCTATCACGACAGCAACCTCACCCAGGATCACGTCGACCTCGCCGTCGCTCGCATGGTAAACAACAGCGAAGGTTACTTCCTGCGCTGGCTCAGCCTCGATCGTGCCTTTCTCCCTGACCCCGATGGAGCAGCCATAGGGCCTGTAGGGGGCACCTTGACCGAGGATGAGGGATTCGTCGGAGCAGACTGGCAACCCGGCCGTTGGTCAGCCGGAGCGTCTTGGATGGTCATACAGCTGAATCAAGATGCTCTGGAACTCGATGGCTGGACATTCAATTGGGCCGAAGCACGCACTGAGGACGCCTACGAATGGGACGGATTGAGCCTGCGAACAGTCCCACCAAGCCATGACTCACAGTTCTGTC
>CALCOR010000103.1 GCA_937897085.1 uncultured euryarchaeote
AATTCACTAACGACAATATGTCGGAATTGATCTTCAACGAATAATTTTGCGAGTTCATCGATTTCTTTTATTGCTGATTTTAGAGACGTCGTAGCGATTTCTTTCATCGCAGGGTGGGAGACCACGTCCCTACACATGTGCTGTTCTTGATAAAATATTCACAAATCAGAGCATAGTATAATCGATTAACAGTCTAATCAATGGGTTTCTGCTTAGACCCATCCGATTGCCATTAGTGAATTAGTGGGCTTTCAGTGGGCCCTTTCAGACGCTACCCATGCGATTAGTCATCGGTGCCGAGGGCTGCCCACCAAGGAAGTGGGTCTCCTGGGCGCACTGCGATCACATGGTCACCGAGTTCTGACAACTCGAACAGCATCCGTTCGCGCACCTCGGTGAGCAAGGTCTGCGCCTGGCTGTCCCCCAGCGACAACTCGCTACACCACGCATCCAGGTCGAGTGGTCGCTTCGGCTCTTCGAGGATAGTGTGCACCAGCTTGCGCTGCTCGTAGACCTCGAACTGGTCCTCAACGCTGCGCGACACCTTGCGCATCACCTGCTGATGCAGGGCGATGAGCGCGTCCCGCTCCGAGTCGAGACGCTCGATCTCCTCGTTCAACTGCTCCACTAACTCCATGCCCTCGGCTACCGGAATCTTCCGGCGGCTCCCCAGACGCTCGGCGACAGGTCGCGCGCCGCTGGGCAGTTTGGCTGACAGCCTGATCGGACCTCCAGCCGGAAGTCGACGATGCTCTGTGCGGAATAGGTCAGGACCAAGGTCGAGGCGCAGGCTGAACGACTCCTGCACAGAGTAGATCCTCTTCGGAGGGCCGCCCTTCTCGCTGGCGACCTTCTGTGACTGAACGAATCCAGCATCTTGGAGCACTTTCAGGTGTTTCATCACCGCCTGCTGGCTCACATCGAGATGTTTCGACAGTTGCAACGGGTAGTGCGGTTCGCGCACGAGCATCTCGAGGATCTTCCGACGTGTGCGGTTCTCGAGGACATGGAGGGCCTCATCGAAATCGACCATGACTTCCCAACCTCAGGTTGTCTAGTCATCAAACCGGTAAAAACCCGGCGCCATCGATTCAACCACGTGCATCGATATCGATGACCGTGCCAGAGCCCAGCGCAGCGTCAGCCGCATAGGCAATCGCATGCCCATTCAGGGAATCAACGAGGTGAGTGGTCGACAACGACGGTTGCTCACCGCGGACCACCGCCAGGAAGTCAGCCACCAGCCGTAGATCGCCTCCCCCGTGCATGTCTCCCTTGACCTCCACCTCGACCACCTCTTCGGTCCACTCCTCTCCTTCCGTCGCTGCCGGGACACGGATGATGAAGCGCCCATCCTCAAGGTCGCCATCGATCTCGCCCGCGCTGCCCACCAGATGCAATCTGCGGGTCGCTCGGGCGGCGTTGGACACCATGTCATGCGTCGCCACGCAGCCGTCCGCGAACTCGACGATCACCGATTGCCGGTCGACGACATCGTTGTCCGCCCCCCAGACACAACGGGAGTATGCAGACTGAGCCAGCCAGTCCAACTTCTCCTGGTCGCCCTGCTCCTGCGCATCTTCGTCGTCACGCCCTTCCCAACCTGGGTCTCCAGCAAAGGCGTAGAACGGCCACCAATCGTTGTCAACATGATGCCGCCGGGCTGAATACTGGCATTCCCGCTCGATGTCGCAGTCGGTGACGCAGTTCGTGCCCGCCCCCTCGGGTGCGTTCTCGGGCGTGAAGAAGTGGCGACCTCCGAACGAGGCTACCTTGGTAGGAGGTGTGCCGGACTTGAACCAGCAGAGCAGGTCGAGGTCGTGACAGCACTTGGCGAGCAGCATCGGATTCACCTCGCGGCGATTCCACTTGCCGCGTACGAACGCCACAGCCATGTGATGGTAGGAGACGTTCTCAGTCGTGTGCATGTGCATGATGTCGCCGATGTCTCCCGCCACCAGCCGCTCCTTGATCGCCGCATAGAAGGGGGCGTAGCGCAGCACATGGCAGATGACGACCTTCGCCGACGAATTCTCCACGACCGTAGCCAATCGCTTCAATTCGGCCGCGGACGGTGCGATCGGCTTCTCCAGCAGCACGTCATATCCCGCCTCGACCAGCGGAATCGTCGTCGCCACATGTTCGCCATCCATCGTCCCGTTGATTGCCACATCAGCGAACTTCGGCGCAGCAGCTAACTCCTCGCCGCTGGCGAAGCACGCCTCTGGCGGAACATGCCACTTGTCGGCGAAGCGAGAGAGTCGATGCTTATCGGGGTCTGCCAGCCCGACCACCGTGAGTTCGTCCGGATTCTGGCGCGCATAGGCAGCATAGCAAGCGGTGCGATGACCGAGCCCGACGAGTACGGCACGCAGTGCGGGCATCCACTTCCCCAGTGACGGAGGTGTGCGGCCACTCTTGAGACCCGCGCATGGCGTAGAGCAGGGAATCCGCAGGTGGTGCGTCGCGGGCGCGCAAGCGTGAAAGAGGGCAGGTGAGAGCCGGGAGCGGTGACCCCATGGCGATAGGGCGAAAGTGGTTGATGCGGCAGTACTGGAGACTGCAGCAGAGTCAGACACTCATCTCGATGGGTTTCTGGTGCACCACGCTCACACTGCTCATCTGGCCGTACGTCCGCTGGAGGTTCGATTCAGATGAGGTCAAATTCGGCCTGCCGATGACCTACTGGGGCCTGCTCAGCATCGCCTTCGGCGTGCTCTTCGTGGTGCTCTTAATTGGCTACATCTACGACCAGTTCCTCTCACTGTGGAAGGAGCAGCGAACTGTGGACACAGAACGAAACCCGTTCGGCACCTACGCCCTGATTCCCGCCAACGTCATCATTCTAGGGCAACTCAACGAACTGCTCAAGCGGACCGCCGCTGATGACAAGGAAGTGCAGAATACCTGCAACTGGATTGACGAATGGCTCGCCTGGTGTTCCAGTCAGGAAATCTGGGCGCGCAGCCAGCGATTCTGGGATGAGGAGTTGCCCAGTCCCGTGCCCCCTCTGACCTTCCTCCCCGAGGGTGCGGTGGAAGCCGCGCGTGGTGCGGCCGCCGAACTGGACGACTGAGACGCCTCCGTCACCGACCCTGTCAATCATGTAGAACAGAGGATGGTTTCATCCCTTGTCCCATTGCTTCCAAGCATCGGTTTCAGCATCATCGTCATCGGGCTCGCTCTTCACTTCGGGCGGTGAATCCACCTCATCGGTCTGAAGATGCTGCACAGATGATGATTCAGGACCATCCGGCCTGTCAGCGAACGGAGGAGCGACCGTCTGTTCATCGGGTTCTGTCTGCAGCGGTTTGAACTGCACCTCCATGGTCGTATCCGGGCCGAGTTGCTCACGGATACGAGCGAGTTGGTAGATCTGGTCGGTTGTGAGCACCGCCTGCCCCGGTTTGATTCCAGTCGATGCCGGGTCGAACCCCAGCGGCACCTCACGACCGTCAGGAGTCTGCAGCAGCAGCGGCTGGCTGGAAGATGCAGCCGACCTGCGGTTGGCCCATCGGATGATCAGGGACAGCGGTAGCAGGCAGGTTCCCAGCACCAAGGTGAAACAGGCACCGACGAACCCTGGGTCTCCGAGCGCCGCGGCGCTGGCGGCGTTCTGGTCGACCACCCAGGTCGTCTGATTCGAGTTCGATTCGAACGTGAAATTTCCACTTGAGTCCACCTCCCACCAAACTAGCGGCTCGAACACGGGGTGGTCATCGATTTCAATGCGTCCGACACCCACCCACAGTGACGGCTGTTCGGAGCTTACGTCCTCACCCTCAGGTCCGACCAGCAGGACCTCGCCATCGAGATCAGATGTCGAATTTACCTTCTGGTAGGCTGCATAGATGTGCGACCCCACCAAGTCAACAGAGGCTGATTCTCCCGGGCTCAGCACAATCAGATTGTTGTTTTCTGGATGCATCTGCTCGGACATGTCTGGCATCACGCTGAACATCCAGATCGTGCCCAAGACCAACGACGCCGTCCCTATGATGAGCAATCTCCTCGGCCACGGACTACCAACATCCGCTTCCTCTTCTGACGAAGAACGCACATCGAGCGAGGGAGGTGACGCTGACATCACTAGCTTCCAGACGGTCCACCCTCATCAGGCGAGCGGTTCTCCACTGCACGCAGCGGAGGGGTCGCGTGACCTAGAACAGATCGTCCGCAGCCACCAGGCTGCTCTGCTCTGCAACACGGGCCAGCGCCTCGCGCCGGCGGC
>CALCOR010000104.1 GCA_937897085.1 uncultured euryarchaeote
AAAACTCCAATTGAAAAACCGAATCTCCAATTGGGGAATCACTCAGATTGTGTCGGGATTTTCACCCACGAGGTCAGCCGTCCAGGCGGCCGCCAGTTCATCTCCTGAAACACCGCGGCTCAGCAGATGGTGCAACTTGGCCAGTGAGGCCTCTGGCGAGCAGGTCGAGCCGTGTCCGAGCACACCCAGATCCTGCTGATCCCGCCCCTTGCTGTAGACGTCGAGATGTATCGGTCCGCGAATGCACTGCGTCGTGACCACAGCGACCCCACCTGCCCCCACATACGCGCCGAGCGCGTCTGCGACGGCTGTATTCTCCGGAGCGTCGCCCGGGTCATCGAGCGGGAGGTGGCCCAGTCCGGTCCCGTGGAACAGGATGGCGTCGTATCCAGCACTGCCAGCAATTTCGATCTGGTCGGCGTAGAGCTGCGAACCGGACACGAGCTGCAGGATGCGAACTTCCTCCGAGAACGGAGTGGGCGATTCGCACACTTCCCTTGCTGCCGCCTGCTGTCGTCGGGACGCGTAGCCATCCTCCAAGGTAATCTCAGCACCATCCTGAGTGACGTCCACATCGGCGAGCGGATCTTGGTTCACGCTCTGGAAGGCGTCCCTGCGTGATGAGTGGTCCTTGCGCACGGCACATCCCGGATGAACGGCCATCACGCCATCATCCGAACCTGCGTGCATGATCAGCGTCGTGGAATCTGCGCATCCCCCGGCGGGTTCAGGACCGTGAGCAGCCCAGTGAACGGCGGCGATGAGATTCTGCACTCCATCTGTGGACCCACGGTCTGAGGATCTTTGTGACCCGGTGAAGGTGATTCTACCGGCAGGTCTGCCCCCTTCCCCTGAGAATGCGAACGCGACTGCTGCGGCAGAGATGTGCATCGTGTCGGTGCCATGGGTGATGACCACCCCGGCGGCTCCTTCGGCGAACGCCTCGGTGCACGCGCTGGCCATCCGATTCCAGTGCTGTGGCCTGATGTCGTCCGACCACATGTTCCCCAGTTTCCGCGTGCGTATGCGGGCGTGGCGGGCAAGTTCGGGAACCGCAGCGAGCAGTTCCTCAGGCTCGAAGCGAGCAGTGACCGCGCCAGTGCTGTAGTCCACCTTGCTGGCGATCGTTCCACCAGTGTGCAGGATGAACACCACCGGGAGACCAGGATCCTCGACCAACTCACCCTCATCTCCAGCAGACTCGGCATCCGGGCCTGCCACGACCTCAAGGTCAGTGACGTTGTCCAGACGATGGGTGACGTTGTAGCCGTTCAGCAGTTTGACCGTGATGCATCCCTCGGCGCTCGGAGCGAGCAGCACCCCCTCGACCACGGTCGGCCCGTTCCAGGTCGACGCGTTGAGGCGGACCTTCGAGCCGACCTGCGGCAAGCCGTCCTCCGCAACCATATCGCCCCGTGTGCCGCTTCGGTCCATCAACGCGCCGATGCTCGACAGTGGACTGTTCGCCGGAGTCCACCCCGAATCGTTGAAAGACAGAGGCAGGGTGGCCGCACCCACCGCCGGGGTGGCGTAGTTGGTGGCGCGTCGGACTCATAGGGCAGCCTTCTGGCAGAGTGAGCGCTGAAGCCCCTTCGCAATGTCTGAGACATCCGAAGGTCGCGGGTTCGAGTCCCGCTCCCGGCACCTGTTCAGCGTCGCGCTTCGCCGTGCCCTTGCTCCGCCGGGGTGGCAAGCAGCGAACGCATGATAGGGGGTGCGCGCTGGGGCGGAGCGACGCACATGGTCGACGTGAGCACTGCGATGGCCGCCGCCCGCGCTGATTCCGGCAAGCGCCGGCGTGGGGACAAGGAGGGCAAGAAGCGGCCAGGGAGCAAGATGGGAGTGGAACTGTTCGACCCTGCTGAGCATGTGCAGAAGGAGAAGGCGGACACCATCTCGATGTGGTTGATGATTCTCATGGGGCTCTCCGTCGCCCTGGGCTTTCGCTACCTGATGATGCCCGGGATGGAGGCGCCGCGGGATGTGCTGTGGTTCCTTCCGCTGGCATTGGTGGTGATCATACCAGCGTTGCACAAGGTCCTGATTCCAGAGCCGCACAAGTCGCTGTACACTTTCGGCAACTGGTTCCGCGCCGCTTTTCTCTACATCTTCACTTGGCTGTCCATCTCATTCCTGGTGGTCAATCCACCAATCGGGGACATCGCAGCTCCTGAGGTGGCTGGGAAGTGGACGGTCGTGCTGGTGGACGAGGATGGGACGGTCATACTCGACGAGGGCAACCTGACCTCCAAAGGCGGCGAGTTCACCCTGTACCGCAACGACAGCATCGCCTCAGCGACGATCGTATTCGCAGTGCGTGACAACACCGATCCCGATGCCGCCACGCTCACATTGAGCCATCTCATAATCGCACCCGGCGCAGAATCGGTGACGGTGGCCGACGGGTCTGTCGCTGACCTCGCCAGCGGGAACGGTTCATGCGCTCCCATATGGGATGATCTCTCACCCAAGCAGCGCGATAAGATTGTACTGCACGAGGCGGATTCCTGTGTTGCCCTCGATCTAGGGAGACTCTCCATCGGAGAATACGACCTCTCGTTGACGCTCTCAGAGCAGGGCGATCCGTGGATCAACTCCGCTAGTGAATCGTGGCGACTCACCGTGCTCTGATCTGTTGCATGGCTCAGCGTCAAGCCCACGCCGGTTTCAGCAGATCAGCATGTTGGTTCACTATCGCCTCGAACATCGGCCGCAGTTTCTCCCTGAGTTTTTCGTCCATCACGCTGACACCGACTCGCGCGGAGCGCCACCTGCGGACGTTCTCAGCGAGCGGTGTACAGGCGAGCAGGTCCCCGAACAGCAGGTTTCTCGTCGTCTTGTGTTGCATTCCATCACCAAGGGTGGAGCGCATGGCACGAATACACCTTGATTTTCCCCGGAGGCCATCCCCACTGTAAGTGAAAGTGAATCTGAATTCATACACCTGTTCTGCACGTTCAAGAGTTCCAACCAATGGAACTGCAATCACTCGTCGAGCATCTGGCACAGTCGGCTGCACAGAGCGTCGAGTTGCAGCGCTTCACCACCGCCCTCGACCAGACGGAAGTCAATCTCCGCCATCATCTCAGTGAGGTCGAGTTTCTGGCTCTCGGATAGGAACTCGATGTCGAACACGGAACGGTGCAATTGATTCACGAAGTCCGTTCCTGCCAGTCCGTACTGGTCGAGTATCTCCCGCAGTCGTCGCCGTGCAGGATGGAATCCGTCCTGCTTGCAGGCGAGCACGAATCCGTGCAGTGCTTCAGGTGGCGCAGTGGCGGTGGTCTCGTAAACGAGTGCACGGGTGATATGCGGATCTAATGAGGCGGCAACCTGCAGCGCGGTGATGGCCTTCCTGAGATCACCAAGGCTGACGTGCACGATCGCATCACAGGCGTCGTCGTCGAGTTCGATATCCTCTGCAGCGGCGATTTTGCGCACTTCCTCGGCCACCTGGTCGGAAGCTATCGGGCGGAAGCGGAAGACAGCGCAGCGGGATTGGATCGGTTCGATGATCTTGGACGAGTAATTGCACGACAGGATGAACCGACAGGTCCCTGAGTATTGCTCCATGATACGACGCAGCGCTCCCTGTGCGTCGGGTGTGAGTGCGTCCGCCTCGTCGAGGAATATGACCTTGAATGTCGCACCGCCGAGTGGTGCAGAACGGGCGAACTGTTTCACCTTGGTACGGATGCTCTCCAGCCCACGCTCATCGCTGGCGTTCATTTCCAGGGTATTCTCCCGGTAGGAGTCCGTGAACACATCTCTAGTCAGGGCGAGTGCGGCGGTGGTCTTACCTGTTCCCGGGGGGCCGGCGAACAGCATGTGCGGGAAGGTTCCCGACTCAGCGTATACCTCCAGTCGGTTGACCACTGCGGACTGTCCGCGGATGTTTCCGACACTCTTTGGCCGGTGCTTCTCGACCCACATCTGACCCATGCTGCGCGTACCGTCCTCAACTCACGTACGACCGCCGATAACCATTGCGTCAGCAGCAGGTTGGGAGGTGCTCCTGCTGCGGGACACTCCATAGGAGGGTCCCGTGGCCGAAAGCGGTTAATGCCAGCAGCGTGTCGCCGGATGCTGGTTGCAATGCTGAAGGGGAGAGAATCACGTCGAAAGGGGATGGCAGCATGCCTTCTGGCGCTGCTGATGGTGCTGGTTCCGTGGAGTGCATTTTCATCTCCGACTGAATTGGAAATTGAATTTGGCCCCTCCTGGGTGACCGGTTCCTCGACCGCCAGCGCCGACACGATGCTCAACGTCACCTCACCGAATGCTACAGACGGCTCATCGTACAACCTGAACCTCTCCTCAGGAATGATGGATGAACGGCCTACGCTGCTGTTCACATTCCCGTTGACCTCCAACGTCACCGGAGGAATCGTGCCTGCGGCAGGATCCATCCAGAGCGCGTCGGTCACGCTCCACTTCGTGTATGTCGGAAGCGCAGGGAGCACCTACATCCACGCAGCAGCACTGAATGGGACCTACGAGGAGGCGAATGCCACCTACCTCAACAGAACCCACAACACCACTTGGAGTGACGCCGGGGCGAACGGGGATGACGATCGAGGTCAATGGGAACCGCGAGCCCAACTTCCGGGAAGCAGCGGCTCGGTTACGGTGAACATCACCGCCATCGCCCAGCAGGCGCTCGCCGCTGGGCTCACCAGCGTGTCCATCGCCGTGTCGTCGTCTGGTCTGGCCGTCTATGTCGTGCACAGCAGCGAGCATCCGACCACCAGCAAACGGCCTACGATGACCGTCACACACAGCAACAACCAACCGGCGACGGGGGCGGCTGTGCTGCTCTCCTCACCTGCAGATGGTTCAGTGGTGATGACACCTGATCTCGTGCTCAGTTCAGATACAGAACCAACGGTCTCTTGGACGAATCTTTCCGGTTCGGGAGTCGAGGCCCACTTCTCCAGCAGCAAGGACTTCAGGGAGGCGACCGATGGTGACTGGGACTTCGTATCCTGGCCCTCTAACTCCGACTTCAGCATCTCCGGGTCCAACGGCACTTTCACAGTGCCTTCTTCCGACGCTCTGCTGGAAGGAAAGACGATTCACTGGCGACTGCGCTCGACCATGTCAGACCAACTGTCGGAGTGGGAGAGCGGCTGGTTCATGCTCCCTGAGCACGATGTCACGCTGCAGTCGAACGGCTCAGCGAACGAGACGTACTATCGCGACACGCTGAACTTGAGCCGCGGCACGATCGATGACACCTGGGTGCGCTCTGGGATGCCTAACTACTCTGGAGGCAATGACGACTCCAGCATGAGGGTTGGATTCTCCAACAATACGAATTACGGCGAGATGCACACCATGATCAGGTTCGACCTTCCTGACACCGGAATGCACACCAACGCAACCATCGAGTCGGCGAAACTCTCGATGCGGCGCACCGACAGGGAGGGTGACGCGTGGATATCTGTCCACGAGCAATATCTCAACGACTGGTCTGAGAATGATGCAGACTGGAACACCTCGGACGGCATCAACAACTGGACGAGCGGCGGAATTGCATTGGGCGCCTACCAGAAAATCGGAACTGCGCTGGACGTCATCAACGGCAACAAGTCCGGCCCGACCTTCGACTTCGATGTCACCTTTGCAGTGCAGGAGTATCTCAGGGACGTGAACACCTGGGGCTATCAAGGCAGCCCGGGCATCTCGTTCATCCTTCTGGGTCCAACGAGCGGCAATGATTGGGTGGAATTCGGGAGCAGTGAGGATGGTGGCTGGACCTACCGTCCGAAGATGCTCATCACCTACAAGTGGGGAGACGGGGTAGCCCCGAGTCCGACCACCGTCCTCTCACCGCTCGACGGTCAGGGTGTCTGGGTGAACAGCAGTTACAACCTGTCTGGGGACACGACTCCGATGCTCAAGTGGGACACAACGGGTATCAGCAACGACGAGATCATCCTCGAGTTGGCGAACACCTCGGACTTCGATACAGGTGTGGTTCATCACGTTGAGAGTTGGGCGCAGAACTCCGGAATCAGCACGTCCGCGGGCACGTTCGCCATACCAGCATCATGGAATCTTGAGAAGGGGCGCTACTACTACTGGCGCATCCAGGTGGTGGAGGATGGGGACATATCCGCCCATACCACGCAGAAGTTCTTCATCAGCGAGTTGAACTCGACCTATCTGGGTAACAACGAGTGGGAACTGCGCCTGCGGCACGGCAACGCCTCGTCGAGCATCGACGCTCCGTTCTGTGGTGACACCTACATCGACAGCCTGGCGACCAACATATCCAACGACGCCGGCGAATTGTCGATCACGAGCAGCCAGTACACGCTGTTCGGTTGCGACGTCCGCAGCCATGCGCTACCTCCTGGCTTCGCGGTCACGGATGTAGAACTCAGCATGTGGTCCTCATACATCAGTGGTTCAGTACCCGTCTCGGTCTACGAATTGAATCAGCACCTGTGGCGCGAAGGCAGCGCCACGTGGGACACATACAACGGAGTCGATTCATGGGATGTGGCTGGAGCGGGAGGAAGTGATCGAGGGCAGTTGCTGGACTCCATCACGATTCCTTGCAGCGGCACCTGCCTCACCCCGACAGAGTTCGAATGGAACGTGACCGTTGCCGTGCAGAACTCGATGCGTTGGAATGTTCCGGTGGATTTCGTCATCATCGGTTCGGGCAGCGGGCAGGCTGTAATGTCTGACAAGGAGAACGGGGGAACCTCAGAATACCCAGAACTCGTGATCACGTATGCGCCCGGATCCATGGATGTCCCGGACCCGCCAATGCCGGTCTCGCCGGTGGGCGGCGTCTGGTCGATGGCCGCTGACATGATTGGACCGAATCGGCAACCGACCCTGAACTGGAATCACTCTGGGTCGATCATCGCCAATGGCTGGGTGGTCGAGATGGACACCGACTCAACGTTCGTCAGTTCCAACTACACCATCGCTCGTTCGTGGTCCGAGATCAACGACTTCAACGTGACCGCTCGCACCTACACTCCCCCGAACAACCTCACGACAGGCATGACATGGTACTGGCGTGCGCGCGGCTCGTCTTTGACGAACCAGTTGGGTAACTGGAGCCAGACAGCCTACTTCGAGGTCCCCAACATCAACGCAGCTTGGGAGGATGCAACCACTTCGTGGATGGAGATACGAGATTCAGACGCGTTACCCGATCAGGGGATCCCCGAGGTCCGTGATACCTGGCTGTCCGGCGGAACAGCGAGCGACCTCACGCACTACACATCGGATGAGTTGGTCGTGGGCAATCTCGGCACCGATGGCCCCAAGTCAGCGTTGCTGTCCATCCCGTTGGATGAACTCCCACAGCGGTCAAGTGTGCGCATCGTGAGGGCGGAGTTGAACCTGTGGGCGCTCACCGTGAACACGACGACCGGTGGTCTCCCACCGCGCATCTCTGCGCACCCAACGCTACGTGGGTGGACGGATGCTGCGAATGGCACCACATCGAATGGCACGTGGAATTGGAGTGCGGTCGCAGGGCTAGGCAGCAACGAAACTGGTGAACTGGTCGATGTTGGTGAACCGTCCTCATCCAGTTGGTTCACTCTCAACGTTACCGAGATTGCTCACCTGGCGATCTCCAATGGGGATGATCGCCTCAACGTGACGCTGTTCGGCGGGTTCCGGGCATCCGAGGCGGTGTTCTACTCCTCGGACAGCGTCTGGGCAAACAGGCGTCCGTACCTCACCATCTGGCTGCGCAACGGAACTGGCACTCCCCCCGGGGCAGCCGCCACACCGGTATCTCCAGCGGATGGAAGCATTACGTGGGATGTCAGCGGTCACGCGCTCGGCAGCGACACGACACCCACGTTGAACTGGACGCATCCGGACAGTGCCAACGTTTCCGACTGGCGGGTGTATTTCTACAAAGACCCCTCGAACTGGCTCGGAATTCGTGAAGGCTGGGA
>CALCOR010000105.1 GCA_937897085.1 uncultured euryarchaeote
CAGAATCGGGGCCGTGGCCGACGCCAGCAGCGCAAAGGTAAGTCCAACGGCAACCGCTCGAATGTGAAATCGAGTCACCAATCCAATAGTGGACGCAATGCCCGGCGTTCAGGACGCGGCCGAAGCCGCAAACAACGCAAGCACTAGGCCAGTTACTGAGTTCGGTGAAGCACTCGTCGGTCACATGAGGTGACTGTACAGGGCCGAGATTCAGACGATATGCACTGAGTGTTTCGTTGATACTACTAGTTCCGTTCTTTCAATCAGAGTGTTGCCGGGAATGCAGAAGTCAGAATCGGAGCGAAGAGGCTACCACACCCTGAAGAGCGCGACCACCCTACAGCGAGCGAATGGTGGCAAGTGCACAGGACGCGCTCATTCTGCTGGTGCACCCGTTGGCGGCGCTCGCGGTCATCTACCTGATGTACGACCAGCACCGTTGGCGCAAGCAGCGTCTGGAACTGCGCGGGGATGAGCGTCTAGCGGCCCGCGCAGGGCACGAGCAGCGCGGCGAGCGGCTGTTCCAGGCGGCGGTGGCAGTGGTTTTGCTCGGGTTCGCGGTCAGCCTGTTCAGGGGGCTCTCAGCCGGCGAGACTCTCTTCTGGGCGCTGCTTCCCAACCATTACCACGGCTTCCTCGGCCCACTCGCGCTCGGCCTGTTCGCATTCCTGCGCCGCAAGGGGCAGATGGTCCGCGACCAACGGGAGGCCGGTGAGAAGTTCGCGCTCGAACTCCAGAGACATGGTCGCGCCAGTGACGTAATCATCATCCTGATGCTGTTTCACGCCTTCCTCGGCTTCCTTTACCTGCTTCAACTGCTGCGCTGAGCACGATTCGACCAGACTTCCATCCATCCGTCGAGGTTGCGTTGCACGTCTGCGATTTCGATAGATCTCTCCGCGGGCTCACCTGAATGGTGCATCGGCATCACTCGGCACCCGCAGGCGTTGGCGTGCCCTCCACCATCTGTGTCGAACAGGGTGGCCATTCGGGTGAGGTCGAACACCCCTCCATCAGGGTGGAGGAAGGAGTTGGTGTAGAAGGAGGCGGACATCGGCCAGCGATCGAGCTCCCCCAGTTCGCCGTCGAGGTCCCCATGCATGATCAGGCAGGCATCGCAGGCGTCTCCGAAATGCGCGGTCACCAGATATCCATTGGTCCGATGGCCGGTTCCCTGCAGCCGCACCACAGCCAGGCGGTCGACCACCTCACCCTTCTCAGCCAGCAACCCGCGCACCTCATCGCGTTCCTGTCGCTTTCGCTCGATCCGCTTCTGAACCGCCGGCTCCGCCATGATGCTCTCCAGCGCGCGCCCCTCGACCAGCCAATCCAGAAGACCCAACGTGTATTCCGCATCACTCGCGGAAACGGTTTGCGACAACCAGAGCACAGGGTCGTCTGAGAAGAACTCCTCCTCGGTGATCTTGCCTCCGTCGATGCGGTCGACCATGCGCATCAGGGGTGCAAGCGAGGAGAGGTCGAACAGCGAGCGGAACAGGTCGTAGGCTACTCGCGCCGCGGAGTCCTCATCCCGCCAGTGGGCGTGACCTCCTTCTGCCTCCAGCGCCTCGACGAGTTCCTCGGTCGGCTCATTGGTGGCGTGATGGTCGATCCACAGTCCGCATTCGGGATGGAACGGGAGGTCGCACACGGCGGTGTTGCGGTCGATGTACTCGTCAAGGTAACCACTCCTGATCTCCGCTGGGTGCGACAGGATGACCTCGGCTTCAGGCCATGCGATGCGCAGCACTGCAGCAGCCACGAGACCATCGAGGTCACCGTCTGCGACGATGCGCCTGATGTCGAGTCTGTCGAGCAGGGTGCGGGGTGCCATCGAGCCGCGGCTGACTTGACTTCGTGCATAGGTGTAGCGTCGCCGCTGACAGCGCTGTCACGGAACTGATAACGGTCGGGGCGGCTTGGAAGCACGATGGAGACGTCGTGCGGCTTCGTGCTGGTGAATCACGACTGTGTGCTGTTGCTGCAGTATCCACAGGGGCACTGGGGTTTTGTCAAGGGCCACCATGAGGAGGCGGATGGCTCGTATCAGCAGACTGCACGCAGGGAGTTGCATGAGGAGACCGGTATCGAGGACGTTCGCATCGTGCCGGACTTCGAGATGCGCACCGAGTATGTGTTCACGCACAAGGGCAGAGAGGTGCGCAAGCAGGTGTTCTGGTACGCCGCCGAGACCGATACCGTCGTCGTGACACTCTCTCACGAGCACACTGGCCATCTCTGGCTCTCATGGGATGAGGCCGCTGAGCAGTTGACGTTCGACAACTCTCGCAATGTGCTGGCTGCTGCCCGTGCCGTGCTCGAGGGGGCGTAAAGGCTCACTCCGGTTCACGCCGACCGATCGGCTCCCACAACGTCTCAGCCTCGCCGATGATCACACACACCCAGCGGGCGAGCACGAAGAACCAGTCCGACAACCGATTGACGTAGGCGAGCGCGAAGGGCCTGACAGCCTCGTCCCCCTCCGCATCGACCAACGCGGCTAGGCACCGCTCCATCCTGCGTGTGACCACCCGCGCCATGTGCAACTGAGCCACCGGTGGAGAGCCAGTGGGCAGGATGAACGAGGACAGCGGATCGACCTCCTCCAACCACTCATCCATCTCTGTGAGCAGTTCCTCCGCTGCCGATTCGGGGAGCAGGCGCATGCCCTCGGGTATGCGCTCGGGGTGAGCGGAGCATTCCGCTCCGAGGTCGAACAACTCCTGCTGCAGCCTCGCCAAGCGAGGTAGCAAGGTGCTCTTGACCCTGGAGACTGTCGCCCGATGTCCTCCGTCGGCTGCCACATCCGAGAATCGGTCTAGTTCCATGCGAACCACGCCGACCACGCAGTTCAGCTCGTCGATGGTGCCCACGAGTTCGAGGCGCGCATCGCTCTTCGCCACCTCCGTGCCATCCAGATGCCTGGTCATCCCACCATCACCTACGCCGGTGTGCACCTTCGTGATACGAACCATCGCAACCCCCGTACAGAGTGCTCCACCCTCCGTGGCTATCAAGTTCAGGGAGGGCAGAAAAGGGGTGAAAGAGTGTTCAGACGAGGCTGGTCGTGGGCTGCTGATCACCGCGCGAGCGGACCTTCTGAAAGATGAGCGAGCCGAACATGATCCAGAACAGCACCTCGACCAGCACGACCGCCCAGTACCAACCACCCAGTTGCAGCAGCATCGCCGTGCCGTCGTAAGGTGTCCCGTAGTTGATGATGTAGGCGATCTGCGAGAGGAAGTTGGCCCCGAGCCAGGCCATCACAAGGGCCCAGCAAAAGGATAGACCGGACTTTCCGACCTTATTCTTGATTGCTATCATCAAGAGTAAATCCGCTTGCAGAGTATTTGAATCTCCCCATGATACCCCCACGGGGTATACCCAATTATTCCCCGTATTACGGAATCTGGTATACCGTTCATTCCGACTCATCGCTCGTAGGCGCGAGTTTCCTGAGCCGTTTCTCGACCTCTTTCAGCCATGTGCTGTCCACCGCCTCCTCTCCACCGAGCCGAGCCAGTCGCTCACGGTGGGTTCGCTCGAGTCGAATATTCCTCAGGTGTGCGTGAATTCGAACCAACGCCGCATGGCTCATGGCATCGATGTATTCGTTCTCAGCGTCCCATGAGCGTTCAAAGCAAGCGATTGCCCCGGGCGGGCCGTGCAGCAGCCCTCGCTCGAGTTGGCGCATGCCGGCTGCGGACCACATGCGCCCGGTGGTGCCGACAATCATCCCGCGGAAGAACAGGTAGATCTCCCCGAGAATCAGCAACGTGGCGAGCAAGAACGCGCCGAGCTGCTCCGCTCCACTGAACTGCTCCCAGCCGGTTGCGAGCATCGCGATGGCGCCGAAACAGAGCAACAGGCCCGAGAGCGGTGCCACCACGACATCGCGCTGGGTAACCGACATGTGGCGCACGCCCGCGAGCACTCCCACTCCGCCGAGTCCGCAGGCCACCAGCGCGCCCACCTGGTTCAGGTCAGCCGTCTGGGTCGGGGCCTGCTCGCCGATGAGCAGCAGCCCCGCGATGAGCAGCCACCCCCGTCCGTGCAGTCCTGAAATCTCGGGAAACGGTTGCTGCTTGCTGTACCACAACAGCACACCACCGATGAGCGCGAACAGCATCGTCCAGCCGAGCACACCCTCACCTCGCCCTATCGGCATCGTGGGGAGGAAATGAACCCCTCTGCGCGTCAGTCGGCTGCTGGCTCGACGTCATCACTACGCCAGCCGGGACTCCAGAATTCCTCGTCGTCGAGCCAGCGCAGCCAGGCTTCCGCGTCAGCGCGCAGCAGCCGGAAAGCCCTGCGGTCCAACCCTTCGAGCAACTCGTCACTGACTTCCTGCTCGGTATGCGCTTCTGTCCATTCGACCTGCAGATGGCGCACGATTCGCTGACCCTCGGCATGGTTGTCGAAGTTCCGCTCACACTCCTCTTGGAGTTCTTGGAGCCAGAGCCTGGTTCCGCGCATGTGCGGGTCGCTGGCAATGATGCGCGTGCTGCGCTTGAACGGCCACCATCCCATCGCTCCCCTTCCGATGCCTGTTCTCCTTGAGGCTTCGCCCTCATCACGGCCGCGTAACCCTGATGCCCTCACTCCCCCTGCAACCGTCGATGGGTCGAGTCGTCGTGCACACGCATGGCCGAGCGCGAGAGCGCGGTTGTGCGGACCTGATCGAGATGTACGCCCAACGACTGGACAGTCGCGGGGTACGGCTGGTGCAGCATGCGGGCAAGCTCAGCCATGACGAGTACCTCGAACGCATCAATCGTCAGGCTGACGGCGGGAGGTTGCTGCTATTGGACGAAGAGGGAGAATCTGGCTCTACTGAGTGGCTGTGTGAGCGCTGGAAGGAGTGGAAGTTGGGCACCGACACGGTTCATTTGGCGATAGGTCCGGTAGAAGGCTTCACTCGCAAGGCTGCTGCGGACCATGACACTCTTTCACTCGGCCCGCTCACCTTGACTTACGAACTGGCGGCGGTGCTGCTGCTCGAGCAACTCTACCGAGCGTCCGAGATAGAGCGCGGTTCGCCCTACCACCGCGGCTGAACATCACCCGCTCAGTTCGTCACCGTGCCGAACGATTTCCGCCAGCAATTCGTCGAGCATCGCCCCGTCGACATCAGGATTGGAGATCACCGGCCGGACGATCACCTGTCCGTCGATCACCGCCTTGGTGACCATGAAACGCCCCTCTGTGGAGATACGTTGGTGGATACTGGAGTTCAGCGCGTCGAG
>CALCOR010000106.1 GCA_937897085.1 uncultured euryarchaeote
GGGAAGCCTGGGAGAAGACGTGTGCGGAACTGATCGGATTCGGTCAGGAACTCGCTGAGAAGTACAGCGTGGAAGGAGCGGAACTGGAGTTCGAGGCCGGTCTGTCGGTGTTCTTCAGCCACGGCGCCAAGAAGCGTTACGTCGGCCGCAAGGTGTGGCCGCGGAGCGAGATGCTCGTGCGTGGCTACGAGGTCAGGAGGTCCGATTCGTTCAACCTGCTCACCGATGTGATGACCGGGATGTTCGAACTGATCCTCGATGGCGAATCGAACGAGGCCGTTCAGCACATCCTGCAACTCATCGAGCGAGTGCGCGCACGCGAGGTCGATCCTGCGGACCTGGTCATCAGCAGGTCCTGCAAAGGTCGAGTCAACGCGGATGGCAGCATCGACTTCACCCGAGTCTACACCAATCCCGACGGCCTCCCGTTCGTGCGTGCCGCCAAGCAGAGGATCGCCGCCGGCTTGAACTTCACACCGGGAATGAAGGTCGGCTGGCTGGTCACCGACGGGAAGAAGAGTCCCATGACGATCGAGGCCTGGTTGCAGGAAGAGACCGGCGTCGAGCAGACGGACTACGACCCGGAGTTCTACGCCAAGCGCATCGCCACCGCCCTCGGGAGAATCAGTGAGGCGTTCGGATGGAGCGCAGACGACCTGCTCAAAGGCAACCGCCAAGCCACCTTGTTTTCGTTCTGACACTGCGCTCGCAGGCGAATGGTTGATGGATGACGGGCTCGCGTTGTCTTCCCGATGCAGAGGAACCGCTCACTCGTGCTGCTGCTGGTCGCGCTGCTGCTCGCCGCTTCCGGGCTGGCCGGGTGTCTTGCCTCCTTCCGCAGCAACTCGGCACCCACCGCATCGTTCGACATCACTGAGACCGGAACCTATCGCTCCGGGGACTTACTCCATTTCACCGCCTCCGCCTCCGACCCGGACGGTGACTCACTCACCTACTCGTGGACCTTCGGCGATGGCGGCACTGGAACTGGTGCTGCGGTCTCGCACACCTACAGCCAGTCCGGTACCTACACGGTGAAACTCCAGGTGTCCGACGGCGACTTCGAGGCGACAGTCGAGAAGACGCTCACCATCGTCCCCGCCGGCGCCGCCGAGCCGATTCCCGAAATCGCCGCCTCGAAGATGAACGATTGCGACGATGGCGAACCATCCGCATCGGGAACCTACATCCTCATCTGGCTGTGCGACGAGATGGAGGAGAGCGACGATGTCTACGAACCTACCACGACCGTCACCCTAGATGCGTCTGAAAGCGAAGCTGGCAGCGACGAAGCGTGGCTCACTGCTTGGGAATGGGATCTGGACATCGAGGTCGATAGCGACTCCGACGGCGAAGCGGACAACGATGTGGATGCCACCGGGGAGACCTACCAGTGGTCGACCACGGCAGGGGAGTGGCGAGTGCAACTGACCGTCACCGACAACAACGGAATGTCAGCGAGCGAGGACATGTGGGTGCACGTGAACGCCCGCGCCTCCTGGAGAGACCTGCTCATCGACCGCAATCTTACCGGTAATGCACCGACGATCACCAAGACATTCCCGACCATCTA
>CALCOR010000107.1 GCA_937897085.1 uncultured euryarchaeote
ATGAGAGCTCCAGCGAGCATCACCTTCTGTCGCTGCCCCTTGGAGAGGTCCTTGCACATCGAGTCGCGCTTGTCGTTGATGCCGAACCAATCGAGCCAGTGTTGCACTTTCTCATCGACATCGTCAAGGCCGCGCAGACGGGCGACGAATTCGAGGTACTCAGCCGCTGTGAGGTAGGAGGGGGGGGACTCCGACTCTGGGACGATTCCGACGTTGGCCTTCACCTTGCGCGCGTTCTTGCGCACGTCGACGCCGAGCACTCTGGCCCCGCCGACGGTCGGCTGCAACTGTCCGGTGAGGAGCTTGATGAAGGTTGATTTTCCCGCCCCGTTGGGTCCGAAAACACCGAAGAACTCCCCGGAGGCGACCTTGACGTTCAGTGGATGCAGGGCGACGAGGTCTCCGAACGCCTTGCCGAGGTCGCGCGCCTCCACCAGCAGCGGTTCTTCTTCGTCTCCCAATCAACGCTCCCCCGAGACTCCGCCCACCTGTCAGATTGACTTAGCCTGAACGGTCGCTCAGCGACCGGTCCATTCGGGGTCTGAGCGGTCGAGGAACGCTTGGACACCGACCTCCTTGTCCTCGGTGTCGAACAAGGCGCAGAACTCGTCTCGCTCGAAACGCAGACCCTCTGAGAGGGGTCGTTCGAGCGCGGCGCGCACCGCCCGTTTGGCGACGCGGATGGTGTGCGGCGACTTACTGGCGAGATTGCGGGCGATTGTCATCGTCACCTCCTCCAATTGCTCAGGTGGAAGCACGTAGTTGGCGAGCCCGACGCGGTGGGCTTCTGCCGCTGGCATCAGTTCGCCGGACATCACCATCTCCAGCGCCTTGCCGTAGCCGACCAGACGGGCAAGACGTTGAGTGGCCCCACCACCGGGAATCAGCCCCAGGTTAATCTCGGGCGTGCCGAACATCGAGCGTGTGCTGGCAAGGCGGATGTCACATGAGAGCGCCAGTTCGCAGCCACCTCCGAGGGCGAACCCGTCGACCATGGCAATCGTCGGCTTGCTGATGTTCCACACAGCCGCCCATGGATCTGCCTTGAACGTCTTGCGGATCTGCTTGCTGTCCACGCCAACGAACTCGCTGATGTCCGCTCCGGCCACGAATGCTGGGGGCATGCCGCGCTCACCCTCTTCCGCTGTCGGTGGAGGGGCGCCGCGGATGATGACCACTCGCACGGAGTCGTTCTTCTCCACATCTTTCGCGGCAGAGATGATGGCGTCATTGACCTCGGAGTTGAGCGCGTTCAACTTGTCCGGCCGATTGATCGTCCAGATGGCGATGCCCGGGCCGTCCTCCACATCAGTGTCGAGCGGAACGTGTTGCATGACCAGCACGGAATCGTCGCCCATGTCAACAACCTCGGTCAATCACCGATCTCGTCACGCATCTCATCCAACTTCGATTGTGCACCGGTCGGCGGTGGCGGTAACGGGAGACCATCCGGTGGCGGTGGCAGGTCGGGAAGTGCTTCCTCCTCATCCTGTTGCTCCGAGGCGGCCACATAACCCTCGTCAAGCGGCACACGCACCTTGAGCACGCGCGCATCGTCTAGGCGGACGTAAGTCGCTCCATAGGGGTGCCCCGGCGCAACCTTCTCCGGCTCATCGAGCACATCGAGTCCGTGCCCCGGTCGGCTCAGCAGCGCCAGCAGATCCTCGCCATCGTCATGCTTGGCCCACATGCGGGCGGCTGAAGCTCGAATGTCTGCCAGTTGGCCGCGGCGGCGCTTCTCTATCCTGTCCTTGATTGCCGCCCGCTTGTCGCGTCGATCATCGATGAACTCCTCTATGTCCGCCTCTTCGAGCGTCTGCGCGTCGAGGTCAACGACATACTCCTCGGCAACGTGTATCTCGTCCTCGATGGCTTCCTCGTCGAGAACGACCACCTCATCCTCTTCTTCAGCGGAGTCTTCGGATGATTCGGCCTTCGCCAACTTGCGGCCTCTCCGTGTGCCGGCATCCTCCTCCTCGACAACCGGTTCTGGAACATCGATGCTGACGCTGGCAGCGGTTTCATCGGCGGGAGTGGCCGGACGCGAACGCCTCGAGCGCGCCCGCTTGCGGCTTTTCCCTCTCCCCCCAGTGAACAGCACGAGGCCTAACAGGACAAGCAGGCCAGCGGCGAAGGCGAAGTTGATGCGCGGGTCTTCCCATTCGCCACTCATCATCAGGTAGAGGCCGGCACCAAGTACCAGCGCCAACACCAGTAGCACACGGCCGAATGAAACCACGCTGACCTCTCCGGCGGATTGCAACTCCACATCCGCTTTGATGCTGACGGCGTTTCCGGTCGTCAGCCTATCTGTAGCACGAGTTGCTCGTATGCCCGGGCGCGGTGGCTTGAGCGCTCCTTCTCCTCAGCCGACATTTGGGCAAAGGTGCGACCATCCATTCCGGATTCATCCGGAATGAACAGCGGGTCGTAGCCAAAACCATGCTCACCGCGCGCCTCCAGTGCTATCTCACCCGTGCAGGTTCCCTCGCCGATGAGCAGACGCTCGCCGTCCCACATCGCCGCACAACAGCCGAACTGGGCCGTGCGTTGATTTCTACCGTGGAGCAATGTCAGGATTCCATCAAGACCGAGTTTATCGAGCACCGAGGACGAATAGACACCAGGGAACCCACCCAGCACGTCGACGAACAGGCCTGCGTCCTCGACGAGCAGTGCAGAATCCGCTCTGCCAGCGCCCGCGAGAAGCGCCACGCCCTGGCTGATCTTGGAGCGGGCGACCGTGACAAGGTCGTCTGCCTGTGGTTCGATGATCTCCGGGGACTCGCCATTGATGAGGAACTGCTCGACTGTGAACCCGAGCGGTTCGAAGTAGTGACGCGCCTCGGCGAGCTTTCCGAGGTTCCCGGTCTGGAACAGCAGTTGCCGTCGCCCTTCGCCCTTTTCCATGCTCTCACCCGTGGTAGCGCACCCGTGTGCGAATCTGCTCGAAGCGGGAGAGGACCTGGGCCGCGCTCGCCAACTGCTCGGCCGCGTGGTCAACGACTCCTGCGGCTTCCGCTGTAGAATAACCGGAGAGCACCTGCTCCATCGCGTCCGCGTACTCAGGGTGGCTGGCGGAGAGGCACTCGTGCAATACCTGCAGGTCGAGCCCAAACCGCTCCACCTCGGTGTTCCAACGTGCAAGACCAAAGTCGATCAGCGAGATTCCGGAGTCCTCGTCCCAGAGCAGGTTGTTCGTGGTCAGGTCACCGTGAGCGGCGCCCTGCGCGTGGAGGTTTCGAATCGCTCTCCCGGTGGCTGCCAGCATCTCAGGAATCGACGCGGCTACGGCAGGGTCGCGCAGACACTCGATGAGCGGACGACCTAGGCGACGCTCCTGCATCATCCAACCTGAACCCATGTCGAGGGCGAGCACGTGTGGCACTGGAAGGCCAGCAATCGTCAGCCGTTGCAGCATTCTAGCCTCCGAGGTCATGCGGCTCTTGGTGAGCCGTGCGTCGAGATCGGGGTGCCGCCAGGAACGCGGCCTGCGCTCCTTGCGGATGGCGGGACGCCCTAGCCAGAGGCCGGCGTCGACAACCGCCTCAGCGCCGACATGCAACCTGCATTCCTTCTCCCAAACCTGCATTCAGAACCCTCGCACGCCGCTGCGCCGAATCGCGGACAGCAGATGGGTTCAAAGCGGTGGCGACATCAGCCTGTACGAGGATTCGTCCATGGCGATGCCCTTGCCGCAGGCGACCTGTGAGGTTGACTTGGCGGTCGAGCTCGCATCCGAAGAAGAACTCAGGCAGCGCATTATCGCCGCCAAGAAGGAATTGGATGACAGGCTGCTGATTCTAGGCCACCACTACCAGCGAGACGCAATCGTCGAGCACGCCGACGAGACCGGTGACTCGCTGCTGTTGTCGCGCCTTGCAGCCGCCAGCGACGCAGAGTGGATCGTCTTCTGCGGAGTCCACTTCATGGC
>CALCOR010000108.1 GCA_937897085.1 uncultured euryarchaeote
CAAGTGGGTGGCATTCCGTCAGCCTGTGCTACGGGAGTACGCCCGCCAACAGGGCGAGCAGGTTCAGTTCACCTACGAGGTCAACCCCGGCGAAGTGTGGGAGGAGGACGAATTCTGGATCGAGTTGTCGTGGCGCATCGATGACGGCACTCTCGGAATCCGCGAGCACTTCCTGTCACCCTACCGTGAAGGTGAGAAGATCACCGTCGACGAATACTACCAGTACACCTTCGAGCAGGTACCGGGACTGCCTGAAGCGGCGGCCGCAGAAGGATTGGACGCGCTCGGTTACATGCGCAAGCACGGTGCCTTCCTCATCGAGGAGTCAGAGTACAACAAGCACGAGCAAGAGGGAGAAGACGGGCCGGCAGGCTTCCCTACACCATCAGGAAAACAGGAGTTCTACTCGCCGACGATGGCTGAGTTCGGCTATCCGGAGCACGTCATCCCGCACTATCGCGTCAGGAGCCAGGTCCATCCTGACAATCTGCAGGGAGACGACGAGTACTGTCTGCTGCCCAACTTCCGCCTCCCCCAGCATATCCATTCACGTTCGGCCAACGCCAAATGGCTCGTCGAGATAGGCCACCGAAACCCGATCTGGCTCAATCCGCTCGACGCCGCCAGACTCGGGGTGGAAGATGGTGAACTGCTGAAGATCGAGACCGAGATCGGTTGGTTCGTGGACAAGATCTGGATGACCGAGTCGATCAAGCCCGGCGTGGTTGGCTGTTCGCATCACATCGGTCGCTGGCGCCGCAAGCAGGACGCCGGCAACCATCTGCTGACCAACACGGTGGACATCGAGAACCGCGGCGACGGCAAATGGCGCATGCGCACCCTGTCGGGAATCGAACCGTTCGAATCAGAAGACCCTGACACCAGTCGCCTCTTCTGGCGGGATGGCGGCGTGCACCAGAACGTCACCCACGCGGTGCAACCCGACCCGATTAGTGGGGCGCACTGCTGGCTGCAGAAGGTGAAGTTGAGCAAGCCGGCGGCGGGAGAGAACTACGGTGACATTGAGGTCGATACGAACAAGTCTTTCCGGTATTACAAAAAGTGGAACGACTGGGCGCAGGACCGGGAAGCACACCCGAGGGGAGAGCGC
>CALCOR010000109.1 GCA_937897085.1 uncultured euryarchaeote
ACAGCAGTTCGGCAGGCCAGGGATGATCATCGACCCGCAGGAGTTGCTGCTTGATCCGGGCCAGTCGGGCGAGATCGTGTTCAAGGTGCAGAACAAGGGCAACGACAAGGACACCATCACCCTCGACGTGGTGAACAGGAGTGGGTTGGAGCAGTTCGGGGTGCAGTTCTCGTTCAGTGGATCATCGTTCGAACTGGAAGCCGGGGCAACTGCTGACGTGACGCTGACCGTGACGACGACGAAGGAGGTGGGTGACGGCATCTTCGAGATTGAGATCACGGCGACCAGCCAGCACAGCGTGGACGAAGGGAATGCGTGGGCGATCAACGATGTGTTCCGGCTGGAGACTCTCGCGAAGCAAGATCTGATCATCTCAGTGGCGGGTGTGCCGACGTGGGCAGTCTCAGTGGCTGCCATTCTGCTGCTGTTGGCGGTGGTGGGTGCGATCGTCGTCGTGGTCAAACTGGTATCCAATCGGCGATCATTGGCGGCCGATGACTTCGATTTCGACGACGACGATCTCGACTTCGACGACGATGAATTCGATGACCTGGACCTCGATGACCTCGACTTGGACGATTTCTAGAACCGACGCCCTCGTATATGGCGAAAACACGTGCGTAGCACGTCGACGGGGGCCATCGTCCCCGAATCCTTATAGGAGTCTTTCGGCGACCGTTCACCGAAGGTGACAGATGATGAACCGAAGTGCTGTTCGGAGGATGTCCCTCCTCATGCTTGTGTATGTCCTGGGCTTGTGGGCTGGTGCCGCTGGTGCAGTCTCGGCTCAGGGGATATCCCCGAACCCAGAGATTAACGTCGCATGCTCGCCGGCCTCGATCCCTGTTGATGTCTACCCGGGTGCCACGCGAGTCGGTACCACCTTCTGCACCGCCACCAATCCGACACAGTACACCGAGAAGGTGCGCATCCAAGTCACAGCAGGTGGACTTTCGTTCGCCGCACCCGGTTCGGTGATCGTCGGAGCATACGACGACGCTGTGTTCGAGGTGGTCGTGCGCGGAGATGACAGGATGGCAGAAGGAAGCCGTACTGTGACCGTCTCAGCGACGGTGGACACCGCCAATGGTGTCGCCTGCCCGTCCTGCACTTCGAACACCGTGAATGCGCTCGTGACCATCATGCAGTACAGCCGACTGCGCGTCGAGGCCGAGGAACCATTCAAGCAGCTCAGGCCGAAGGTTGACTACATCTTCGAGTTCAAGGTCTACAACGACGGTAACGCCTACGACCGCTTCAACATCGAGATCGCCAACCGTGACGTGCTCGAGGACGCCGACTTCCAGATCACGCTTCCCGCCATCAGCACTGAGATCGAGCCTCAGGCCCCACCGGACAAGATGCGCGTGATGATTCGCACCCCGAAGAAGCAGGGCTGGTCGGACCACTATTACCAGTTGCAGTTCAAGGCTACCAGTGAGTTCTCGGTCCGCACAGAAGGTGTGGCCAACTACCAGACTCAGATGGTGACGCTCTACGTGCGCGGTGTCTACCTCCCCGGATTCGAGGTCATTCCAGGGCTGACGATGCTTGCTTTGGGTGCTGCTGTGCTGCAACGCCGCCGTATGGACGAGGATTATGCTGAATTCATCGGGGCGGAACCGCCCGAACCGTTACTGTGACGTGTCTTCTCTCGCGCCCATCGGAGAACTGCTGTGTGAGGCTAATGCTGTTCGCCAACGGGTTGATAACCTGTTGAGTGGCACTACATATTGACTGAGGTGGGACTGTGTCTGGGGGATTGCTCGAGAAGGCAAAGGACATCCAAGATGACGAAGATGTAGCCGCTCCCGACGCAAACGATGATGCTGATGTCGCAGAAGCGGCGCAAGTCGTCGATTCGGGTGGACTGCTGGCTCGCGCAGATTCCGGGGGTAGCCGCCTTCAAGCCTCGTCTCCCTTCTCATCTAATGCCAAGAAAGGTATCGCTGGAGGACTCGCCGGCCTGCTGATTCTCTTCATCGCCTACCAAGTG
>CALCOR010000110.1 GCA_937897085.1 uncultured euryarchaeote
TCCGGGTTGATGCCGAATCCGCCATAGGTTCCGGGAATGCAATAGCGGAGGATGGGATTATCTGTTATCTCGAACATCTTGACGTTGAATCCCTCGATTGTAGCAGCCATGCCCGCAGAGGTGAAGTTCGCCTTGTTCGATTCGGCGGTAGCCAACTCCTCCGCGGTCCCAGAGTGCCGACCTCCCCATTGCGGATGACCAAGGCTCACGAGGTGTTCGGCGAATCCGCGGGCTCTGGCAGTGTCGAAGTCGATCAACTCGTACTCCGGTTCAGGCTGCAACCACGCCATAATCATCGGACCCGCCAGTAATCCAGCACCGAGCGTTCCGAGCACCAGCACGCCCACCAGAGCGGCTGCGGGAATCTGGACTCCGAACAGTTCGACCTTGCGCCTGATGAATCGGGTGGCGAAGTCAGCATCTTCGACCACTTCGGCTGTCAGCACCGCGCCGCTGGAGTCCGCGAGGGTGACACGGCCATCCGGGTCGACGAGTATCCGCTCAGCAGCGATGCCTGCTTCGGACAATCGAGCGGCGCGTGTACCCTTGTTGCCGCTGGTGGCGAGGCCAGCGTGTGCGAGCGCATCAGCCAACACCTTCGAGGTGAAATCGTCGTAGTTGACCATCTTCTCAGTGTTCTCGGACCGCGGGCCCCTCATCAACCCAACCGTGTTCGGTGCGGGTATGAGGCTGAAAGCCTCAGGGCGTGAAGTCAGGGTTCGCTGACTCGGCAGTGTGGATCTCCTCTCCGGTCCAGCGCTGCCCCAGCTCATGCTCCACATCCAACTGGTCGAGGATACGGGCGACCACGAAATCTACCAGGTCATCGATGGTCTCAGGCTTGTTGTAGAATCCGGGATTGGCGGGCAGCACGACCACACCCCATGTGGAGAGGCGGGTCATGTTTTCCAGTTGGACAGTGGCATAGGGAGTCTCACGCGGGACGACCACCAACTTGCGCCGTTCCTTCAGCGCCACCATCCCAGCCCGGGTGACCAGATTGTCCGAGATGCCGTTCGCTAACTTCCCCATGGTCGTGCCAGACGCCGGGCAGATTACGTACGCATCGAATTTCGCCGATCCCGATGCCGCCTTCGCTGCCAGGTTGTCATTGTCCTCGAGCAGCGCGCCGTGGGTCGCGGCCAACTCCTCGGGGGTGATTCCACACTCCAGGTCGAGGTTGATCGCTCCGGCGCTGGTGACGATGAGATGCACCTCCCATCCGGCAGTGCACAACTGCTCCAGCAGGCGCACACCGTAGCGGGCGCCAGAAGCACCTGAGATTGCCAGAACTGCCGAAGGCATGCGCGGCACCACAGGCTCCACCTCCTTAGATGATTGTTCAA
>CALCOR010000111.1 GCA_937897085.1 uncultured euryarchaeote
TGCACGGGCGCATCCCCGTCTATGGTGATTCGAAGGATGACATGCGCGGTGTGGTCCTACGCAGCGATATCCTACGCCGCGCCGCCGCCGACGATGACGATGTGACGATGAAGGAGTTGATGCGCCCCCTCAGGTTCTGTCCGGCAGACCAGACAGTTGACGAGGCGCTAGACGTGCTTCTGGAACGAAAGGAGCAGATGATGGTTGTCAAGGATGAGTTCGGCGGCACGACCGGACTGGTCACCATCGAGGACATCTTCGAGACTCTGCTGGGTGTGGAGATCATTGACGAGTCGGACCAGGAGGGCATCGAGGAGGGTGTCTTGCATGAGGACATGCGCGAACTCGCCAAGCAGCGCTCAGAGGAACTCAACGGCAATGGCGGAACTCACAGTGAGGAATGACCGCATCCAATGACAGTACCATCAGGAGTCGTCGTCTTCAGACTCATCGCCTTCACTGCCCCCGAGCTTGAAGCGGGACTCACCAAAGTCAGCCAGAGACTCGAGTCGACCTAGCCACCCTTGTTCATCTCCAGAGCGAACGTGAGAGACTAGGTATGCATTAAAAATCGAATCATAGAGACCCTGCTGCTTCTCGTGACGCACCTTCTTGACGACATAATCGGTGAAGCAGATGGCCAGCAACGCGAATCCAATGCCCAAGGCGACCGAATCCATCGTGGGGAACCCGATCAGCAATGCGATCACCCCGCCTGCGAAGAACCCGAAGTTCAGCCCACGTAAGGTGAGGTGGAGGAAAAAAGGAGGATTGCCCTTGTGAGTGACGAACTTGGTCATCGATACGAAGTTCCCGATGGTGCGATTAGTCATGAATGGAAGTACTGCCAAGTTGAACAAGAACAGGAGAATGGCAGCGATATAGAAATATGTGGGGTTGAAATTGCCTTGTTCGAGGAATCCGATGTATCCGAATATGAGTAGAATCCATACGTAGGTCGCAATAAAATCAATCAGTGCAAGGGCGAATTTCGCCGGTTTACTAGCGAGTACGAATTCATCAGGGAGAGAACGACTTACGCGCTCGTCACCAATGTCAAGGTCGTCGAGTTCGTCCTCAAGTGAGACCTTTGGAGCCTTCTTCGCCTTCTTAGATTTCGCTGGCTTGGCGGTTTTCTTCTTCGGAGTGGCCTTAGGGCCATCTGCTTGTATCTGTCCGGCCTTTTCCAACAGTCCCATTTCATCACCCGTATAATTCACCCATTGCCAGGAACACAGCGAACTCAGGTGACTCAGAGAACTTCTGCAGCATCTCTTCTGGCATGTCACCCAACTCCTTGTTCACCATGTTGAAGAATCGTTTTCGATCGCGCTGATTCGCCGCCGCCGGGTCCTCTCCGACCTTCTGGAAGAACTGGAAGTTCTTTGTCTGAACGAATGCAGTAACGAACTCATCGGGCATTTCACCGAGTAGGTTGTTGACCACATTGAAGAACTCCTCGAACCTGTCCTCATCGCGTTCTTCATCATCACTGGCCACTGGTTCTGGCTCTGGTTTCGCCTGCTTCTTGGCCTTCAAAGAGGAAGGCGGAGCTTCACCCGAAAGTACTGCCTTGAGCTTCTTCCTTTGCACAACCAAAGGTTTGAGTTGCCCCCCGAACTTCTTCACCTTCGAATGCTGTTGGCGCTGCTTGGCCAGTTTGAATTTCTGCTGCAGTGGCCTGATCTTCTTGTCAATACCTGCTAGTTTGGCACGAATCTGCGCTTCGAGTTGTGGTTCTAGGTCGGCCTCGTCGACCTGTTCCTCTTCCTCATGCTCTTCGCCATCATCTTCCTCGTGTGACTCATCGTCAGGTGTGGAGATAATCTCAACTAGGGGGGCGGATTCTCGCATTGCCTCCCGCTCCTGTTTCCGCATCACGATGATCTCACGATCTAGTTCATGCCCGAAGCGGTCTGAGTAACGCTCCAAGAGAGTTCCGACTTCACCGCTTCCGAGACGATCGATGTGGCCGTACATCTGCGGCAGGGTCTTTTCAGAGCGTTTCTCCCAGAGTTCTGAATAACTGTCTTCTCCATCGTCATCTTCGACGATCTCGACCGAGATGTCTTCAACATCATCCTCTACTTCGGACGTGGCATCCTCGATGGATTCCTCCTGAGCATCACCATCATTCTCTGTCTCCTCAGTCACCAGCGGTTCATCTGGCAGAGGGGGGGGGAGTGGCATGTCTCCGGGAGGTGGGGGCAACGGCAATCCACCAGGAGGTGGGGGCAGACTGTCTTTCTTCGCTTTCCTACGGAACGCCAACGGCTCACCTCAGCGTATCAAGGTGATATTCGCCTCTCCTTTAACATTGGCTCACAGCGCGTGACCAAGATGGCTCTGACACCAGTTAGTAACGACTGTCAGGACCGTTGAATACTGATTGGGCTCGCCCATCCCTTTAGGGTCAGAAAGGTCTCCATGTTCGCACCCACCTCTATCTGGTCGCCCAGTTCCAGTTCCAGTTCCTCGTCACCCACGCGTGCAACCGCACGCTCCACAGTCACCTCAAGGGTGTTGTTGCGGTCATCGAAGCGTGGGACCGCCTCGCTAAGTGCGTCGAACCTACCCTCTTCATTCGGATCTAGTCGGGATAATGGGAACTCAGTGACTTGAAGCCCGCTCTTGCCATGCAATCCGGTCGGCCATCTAATCACCCGCTTGATGTCCAGCGTCACAGCCTCGTCAGTCTCACCACCCGAGGAGAGGATGATCGAATTGTCGCCCTTCACTAACTCGAGGAACAATGTCTCATGTTGCTTGAGTCCCTTCGTGTTGCCTGCCAAGATACGTTCCCTACGTTCAGGATGCTGGACTTTGGTGGCCAGAGAGAGCATCTTTTGGGGGCCCACCTTTCCTTGACGGGAACCCGATGTTGAGCCCCGCTCATTGACGATCGATAACAGCTGCTTGATCATTCTTCGACCATCGGTGTCGTCCTGAGCGGCTACGTCCAGCTGACCCAGCATGACTCCAATCCCATTCTCGATCCGCCGCCTCCAGCCGCAGTCAGGGCCGCTGCGGAGCACTGAGATGTCAGCTCCATGACCACGGATGTGGGACACCAGTTCGCGCCGGGCCGAACTGTCCA
>CALCOR010000112.1 GCA_937897085.1 uncultured euryarchaeote
AACACCTCTCGCCCGTCGAGCAGCGCCCAGTCCCTCTCGTAGCTGAGAGTGATGTTGTCGTCGCTCGGATCGCTGATGTGGGTGTAGGTGATTGCATCGCCGTCGGTGTCATTCAGGTCGGGTCGAGTTCCGTTGTCGTACTCCATCCAGTTGGTGAAGAACAGTGGGGAGTTGCCCGCTGAAATCTGGTCGACGATACCACCGGAGGTGAACACATGACTGCTCCATTCACCCTGGGTGGCCACCCTGTCTCCGGAGGAGCGGTCGAACCAACCGTCGATGTCAGGGTCGTAGTCGACGTCCAAGGGGTTCACAGGGTTGGTCGCCCAGCGCCAGTCGTCGACGGGGAACACGGTCTGGTAGGTGCCGTAGCAGAACTCCCAACCATCGGGGATGCCATCGGAGTCGGAGTCGGAGTGGGTCGGGTCGGATATTCCGATGAGACTGAGATTGAAGTTATCCGCATAAGCGGAGTTGATGCGATTCAGCCGGTTGGCACTGGTGACGTCCTTGGCGGCGAACGTCTGGACCAGTTGGGCGCGCGCATCCCCCCAGGTGAGACCCTGTTCGTCCATGTAGGCGTTGATGGCGTCCTCTCCGTAGTCGACGATTCCGAATCCCGGTGGGAAAGAGTAGCGCATCGACTCTTTGCCGAAGACCCTGGCCTCATACTCGCGTAGGTTCGTGTAGCGCTCGTCAGGTGCTATCTGCCCGTCCTGATTGCAGTCATACGAGTCGTCGTCGCTGTCGGTGAACACATCAGTGATTGTGAGCGGATTCATCGACCAGCGGTTTCCGTCTAGGTCCCACTCTGTGAACCAATACTCGTAGCCGTCAATCATGCCATCATCGTCGGTGTCATTGTTGGTCGGGTCGGTGATGCCGATCAGTGTCGAGAAGAACGGTTGGGCTATGCCCGTGACTTCCCAATTCCAGTGTTGCTGTAGTGCGATGAACGCTCTTCCAGATCGCCCCTCGAGCATGTCCTCGATGCGTTCGGAGAAATTCGCCGTCTCAAGCACGAGCGCCTCTTCCCACATCTTGGGTGCGTCCGGTGGTGCCAGACCACCGTTGAGGGGGTTCTCGTACGTCAGGTTCAGTTCCTGCAGGTCGGTGAGTGCGTCTTGGTCACCGTCCGCGCCTCCATCACCGGCGACCAGGGGGTTGAGGGTCCAGTTGAGGAAAGACAGGTTCCACTCGGTGAACAGCAGTTCGATGCCATCGAGCAGACCGTCGCCGTCACTGTCCCCATTGTTCGGGTCGCAGGTCGGCCCCGACATATTGTACTGGTCTGAGGACATGAACGCACCGAAAGAAGGTGTGCCCACGCCCTGCGCCCATGGCTGGAGAATGATCTGATTGCCGCTCCTGAACGGGAACCATTGTGGCGAGGTCTGGTTGGCGTCGGTCTCAGACAAGTTGGCTGAGATGGAGTTGTACTCCTCCCAGTTGGTCATTCCATCACCGTCCGGGTCGTTGAAGCGATCAGACGAGTTCATCGGATTGAGCATCCATTGCGAATCGAACGTGTCCCAGCGGGCGAACCACACCTCCCATCCGTCAGGCATGCCATCCGTGTCGCTGTCGGCGGACAGAGGGTCGGATGCCCCCTCGTCAGTGAGGATGATTCCTGGAACGTTGCTGATGGCGTTGAAACCAGCACGCTCGCCGAACGGCAGGGTCGCGCCGCTCGTCCAACTCTCGTTCCACAGAGCGCTGACGAAACCCGCGGGGAGCGGGGTGCCGTCATCGGTCATGTTCCCGAAGATCTGCTTGTCCTTGATGTGATACTCCATCCAGTTGTTGAACCACTCGTCCTCGGTCAGCACCCCATCGTGATTGGCGTCGTAACCATCGCCGTCGGGGTTGTTGAAGTAATCACTGCCATTGAGTGGATTGATGCCTACGTTTGCCATGTCCCACACGCACGCGTAACGGGCCTCCCATCCGTCGGGAAGCGAGTCACCGTCCGAATCTGGGTTGTTCGGGTCGATCTTCGTCCAGTTCTGTGCAGCCTCGGCACTCTCACCGTGGCTCGAAAGTCCGTTCACTCGTGCATCGAGCAGAAGGAGTTCCCACTGGTATTCACAGTAGTTCGTAAGCCCATCGCTGTCCGCGTCCTCGTCGCGGTCGGTCGGATCCATCGGATCCAGGGACCATTCATTGCCGCCGTGGAAGGTGGTGCCGATCCAGCGCCGGTTCTCGATCTCCCAACCATCGGGCATGCCGTCGCCGTCACTGTCCCAAACGGTGGGGTCGGTCGACCGATCGGTTGCGCCCGAGGAGCCAGTACCCTGCCACCCGAGCGCGTAGACCTGCGCGGCGATTTCGCCTTCGGATTCGTCGCAGAGGTACTCACCGGTCTCATAGTGACAGGTGAAGTTGGTCTCGGTGAAGAACCAGCCCCAGTACTCCGAGCCGTCGAGCAAGCCGTCGCCGTCGGTGTCGGATACACGCGGATCCGTGCCGTTGAAGCCTTCGGGAACGATTGCCAGATAGCGGAACTCATCGAGGTTGGTCCAGTTGTGATCGGGGATGTCGTCCACGTAAGGGTTGAGATTGATGCCATCTACGTCGAGGTCCTCGTCCCTGTCAAACGGGTCGGTCGGGTCGAGGCCATGCGCGTTCTCCCAACCATCAGGCATGCCGTCGAGGTCCGAATCGTTGTTGAACGGATTGATCAGCATGCGGTTGGAGTAGCGTCCGGGGTCGAGGCCAGCGAACACGGTCTCGTTGCCATCAACCTCCATCACGGCGAGTTCGGTGACGAAACCTGGTATGCGGGTATGTCCGGTGTCCACGCCGAGCGAACGCGCGTAGTCACCGTTGAGCACCCATGTGCCGAACGCGGAACCTATCAGCACCTCGTCGCCCAGAGGCAGAATAGCGTGCACGTTGTTGGCGCCCTCGGTGTCCCATTCATCGTTCTGCATCCGCTCGCGGGTGAAGGCGACCAGCGGGTCGGCGGCGTCCAGAAGTGAGAACTGATGCACGCCGCCGGCGGTTCCCACCCAGATGGTCTGGTGGCTCGAGAGAGTGCCATCGGTAGCGCGTGGGCCGTCCACGACCAGTGTGCGGATGTTGGCTGAGTGCGACGCGTTGCTCGGGTCAGCGGCACGCACGTAGAGTTCGGCTTGGGTCTCGTTGAATATCCAGGTGATGGCGAAGTCGCCGCGCGCATCGGCGGTGTCAGCCACGAGCAACCCATTGTCCGTTCCGAGATACAGTTGCGGTGTCTGCCCGTCCAAGGTCGCATGTGCCACCGCCTGCAGGGTGGCAT
>CALCOR010000113.1 GCA_937897085.1 uncultured euryarchaeote
GTTATGTTACCCAGACCATCTTCGCTATGGGCAATCAACTCGAACCCGGTCATGTTCTCCCCGCTGCCCTCCTCGTAGAAGGATATCAGCAGATGCGCAGACTCTTTCGTGCGCCAGGAAATCTCATCGAGGCTGGCGTTGCCGTCGATAATCAGCAGTCCGCGGAACTCCTCATGTGTCACGCCGGTGTTGAATCGATCAACAGTGACTATCCACTCTCCTTCGGGAAGATAGTCGAGCAGGGTGCCATTCTCGTCCGTGAAGCGATTGAACTCCATATCGCCGTCCACAGATTCAAAGTTCACCTGTCTCTCCGCCACCGCTCCGCTGGAGAAGTTGGTCAGTTCGGCGTTCACCCGCCACATTGGCAAGAAGGGCATCTCAACGACCTCGCTCACGTTGTTCACGCCAAGTGCCAGCACGATGTTTTCTACCGCGGCCAACTGGGTGTCGTAGGCGCTGCCGTTGGTCTCATTCTGCGGCTCTACGGCAAGCGTGTAGACACCAGGTTCCACGTCCACGGTGATACGGCCATCGGTGAACTCGGCTGCGGTGACGTTCAGGCCAATCCCCAGACCACCAGATGAGATCGGTACGAACGCCAGGTCGATGTCGATGAGCGTACCGTTGCTGACGTTCGCATCGCCCTCATGGTCGATGAAGGCGGTGATGTCGACGGTGATGTTGTCCGGTTGCGCCATCAGCACTATGTTCTGAAGGTTCTCGCTGTTGTTGAGTGAGACGTTGATGTCCGATGATTCGAGATTGAACCAATCATCATCTATGCTCAGTGTCCAGACTCCCTCGAGCAGTTTGTTGCTGAAGCGGCCATCCGAGCCTATCCCCAGGAACCAGTGCACATCACGGGCGTGGTCGTAGGCGTGAATCTCCACCGGTTGGTAAAAGGGGAAGCTGCTGGTGTACAACGTCAGGTTGCGATTGACGAACATCGTGCCAGAGATAAGCAGACCATCCTCGAGGAAGAGCACGATTGGATCCATCCCTTCAAGCACCTCGAACTGGGTTCCGTTGGAAAGTTGGCTGGCAATCGAACGGGCGGTCATGTTGATGAGCGCATGTTCGGGGAGAAGCAACGAGAAGTTGCCCTCCATGTCTGTCGTCACCGACGTCTCGATGCCGCCCCACTGGAACTCAACCACGAGGTTGTGCGCCGGATCGAATGGGTCATCCTCCTTCTGGGTGTGCACGAGGATCGTGCCGTTCACCTCGACGCTGCGGACAAGCGTCCATTCCAGGCCGCTCAGGTCCTCGGTCACCTCGAACTCCTCCCAGAGCATCAGGCCATCTTCACCTGTGCTGTTGGCCACCCATCCACCCATGGGCAACTCGATGTGGTAGGAACTCGTGTTGTTGTCATAACGAGCATGTAGGTACTCATCATCGAGCAACAACTCGTTGTGGAACCACACGTCGGAGTCACTCACTGGCTCTAACGTTCCTCCGCCCAAGTCTGTCCAGACAGTGAACTCGACATCATAGTGCGCCGGAACCGGGTTGGCGATGCTGATGAGTGAGAACTCCTGCGCATCGATGATGGCGGAGATGTGCGCGACTCCGTTGCATATGCCGTAGCCAGTACCGTTCCACGGAACACACTCGTTGAATCCATCACCATCGTAGTCCATGCTCAACGAGTAGTTGCCATCAGGGAGAGGACCGAACCCGAACGAGCCGTTCTCATCGGTGGTAATGATGCAAGGAGCGAAGAAAGTGTCCTCGCATGGCTCGATGGCAGGACTGTCTGGCAGGCTGTTGTCGAGGACCTCAAGTGGGGCATCGCTGATCATTGAGCCGTTCATCCACTTCAGGTCTCCACTGATGTATGACCCGGGCATCAGCAGTTCGACTTCAGCTATCGGTTCTGTTTCGACATCGAGGGTCGTCGACAGTCGGGTGCGCTTGCCGTTACCGAGAATGACCTCGACTCGATAGGTACCGGGGAGAGCATCAACGAGATGAAACGATCCTGGCTCCACCATTTCCCCGCTGAAGATGCCGACTCCGCTGAACAGTCCTGTGCCGTTAATCACTCCGTACGTCTCGAGTTGATCGTCACTGGTGTTGGTGATGAAAATTCCTGCACCGACAAACGTCTCCCTGAACATATGTGCAGTGAAGTCCAGAGTGCCATTGGCGGTGACCCTGCCACTGCCATCCAACTGATTGATGAACACGTACTTTGCCGGATCACTGCCTAGAATCAGACAGATCTCATCGTCCTCCGAAACGCTCTCGTTCACGCAGTTGGAGAGGTTCGCGGGCGGGTTGTCAAGCGTGCCTTCGAATGTGCCCGCACCCTTGAACTCGCCACTACCGGTGAAGGAGTGGTTGTGCAGGATCTGGCGTGTGAAATTGCCCGTGAAGTCAGAGACGAGCACAGTACCCTCAGATTGCATCAGGCCAATTCCGGTGAAGGTGACCTCTCCGGTGCCGCGGTAGGTTCGCGGATGCTCTTCATCGGATTCAACCGTTCCGTTGGTGGTCCAGATGTGCGGGAGTTCCTGATCAGTCCAGATCTCTGTTAAGATGAGTTCGTGAGAAATGAGTGGCTCATCGTCGAATGAGGCGTGGCCATCCCAGGCGACGCTGCCCGAGGCGCTCGATGCCTCGATGAGAAGTGTCTGCTCGACAACCTGCTCACCGTTCGAGTCTGCTTGCTCTCCGGTGACATTGAACTCCATCTCGCCGATCCACTTCCCTCCTGAGACATTCGCCAGCAGCGCGGTGACCGGATTGACGGTTCGCGCATCTTCAGGCTGGTCTCCGAGTACGTCTGTGAGCCAAGTCTGCCAGGTCTGGAAGGTGTTCTGCGCCTGCGTTATCTTATCGATCGACGCCTGACGCGCCTCGGCCTCATCCCCAGTGAACCCGGTGAACGCTGTGACGCGAATGTGGCCTGCAGGGACCCTGAACTCGAAGTGACCGTCATCGTCCGCATCTACAGTGCCGATTGGAACCCAGTATTCACGCGGGTCGTCGTCGTTGGAACTCTCACCACTGTAGGCATCGCGTTCGATGAGGAGGCGCGCATTGGGCACAGTGGAGATGTCCCCCAGTTGGACTTCGCCCGACAGAGTCGCTCCAGAATAGTACTTCAGAATCTTGACCGCGGTGTTTGCATCATACCATGGCTTCGTTCCGTCGTCGTTGTTCTCGTCGTACCAGTTGGCGATGACGAAGTGGTTCATCATCGCCGCCGGAAGCGGGAAGGCGTACTGCAGTGACGAATTCGTCGTCCCGCGCATATCGAAGTGCTGCCCCGGCTGAGCTGGATCTGTGTTGAGCGCGTCATCGAGACCGAGCTGAGGCGAACCGTAGCCGATGTAGGTGCGAGCGACCATCGTGTCGAAGAATTCCGCCTCATGATCCACCCTGATATCCAATAGTTGGATGATCTGTAGATCGTTCTGTGACTGGCTGCGCACGATGTCATCTTTGTACTCCGCTTCGTACTGCGCGGCCGACATGTCCACAGGATAACCTGACGCGCCGCGCTGGGTGATGTAGGACGTCTCGAAGTATGTGTCCGGGTCCAGCCCAGAGAGAGTGGTCGGGGCGTAGAAGATGCCCGTGGGGTTGCCTCCGCTGGAGGAGTAGGCGCCCGCAATGGGGTAGAGGCGGTTGTCGACGGCGAAGTAGCGAATCTCGTGGTTGCGATCGATCATGTCTCCGGGCTTGCCGCTGGAATCGGCGACGGTGTAGATGATGTCATTGGACACCTCGTGGTTGAGCGTGACCAACTCATCGAGTGTGAGTGCGGTGGACAGGAAGGTGCGCCCCAGCGCCAGCCGTGCATTCTGCCGGTGAAGCGAGGTCGTGGCGTCGGCGAAGTCCTCGACGATATCCTTGGTGTACCAGTAGTCACCGATGATGTAGTGCGTCACTTCCTCCTTCACCTCGTCGTTGCGGTGTTTTGTTGAGTTGAACGATGCCATTGCGTCGGTCAGAACAGCGTGTTCTGTGCCATCCCACTCTCGACTGTCGTAGACCCGGTAGGATTTCGTGACAACAGGCATGCCGATGTCGTTGAGGTGATATCCTTCTCCGAGGGAGACGCTGCCCGCTGTGTGGGTGATGGTGAACGAGTGATCGACGACAACCGATTCCTCATCAGCACCCAAGGTGGTCAGCAGCACGAATTCGTCGTACTGAGCGTCTGACAGCGCGCGATGCAAGGCGTTGTTGAACCCAGGTGTGAACCCGCCGTCGCCGCTGTAGCGCAGATCACCCTCGGCGAGGGTCAGTATCCACAGTGCCAGCAGATCCTCCTCGGACTGGGCGAGCAGCATGTTCCCTGAGTTCGGGATACCGCTCTGGAAGTTGTCCGCCACTGTCGGGTGCTTCCCCTGGGCGAGCGCTTGGAATCCATAATCCCACCAGGATACGAACGCCGGACGTTGCGAGAACGGCAATTCCTGATCCTGCTCTTCAAGCCACTGGTAGCCGTTGTTCCAATAGCGTCCATTGAAGCCTGAACCGAAAGACCCCATGTACCAACAACTGGTCGACTTGCTGGAGCCGCGACAACCGCCTGGCGGGTTGTAATGTGTGTCGTCGAACACGGAGAATCCGAATATCGGGTCAGCTGTGCGCAGCAGACGCGGTGTGATGTTGTAAATCGACGAATCGACATCCTTGGCTGCAGAGTTGCCCTGCGGTATGCCAGCATCCAGTCCGTAGGTGGCGTGCTGGCTGGCGAGTAGCATGAACACGAGCAGTATGGCCCCCACGGCGGGGTGCTTTTTCAGCGCCTTGGTACCAGAAGTAAATCGCGCCTTCGGGGTGCCGATTCCGAACCTGCGCCACGATTTGGCGATCTTGCTGCCTCCGGACAGGCCCCACAAGAGGGTAATCGACCACGCGCCCATGACCGCCACCGGAGGTGTCGCGTTGAACACGAACCGCCCTGCGCTCCAGGCCATGAAACCGGCAACGAGCATCCACACCGCCAGCACCAGTTTCACTCGGTCCTGCTTGCGCACACCCTGCCACAACGCCGTGATGCCTGCACCGATGGACAGCAACGCGACAAGCGGTCCGAACGAACCGAACAGCATACCGCGACTGGGAGCCTGTGCCTCAGCAATCGTCCCGAAGATCTTGTTCTTGCTGAAGTAGTAGCCACCGGTGAACAGCACCTCCCATGTCGAGGTATCCTGCAACACGTCGACGATGAACCAGCCAGCTGCGCCGATGGCCCCTAGCCCGAGCACGATGTACTGCGGGTTGATCTTGGATTCGTAACTGGCGAGGAACATCCAGATGAACAGCAGACAGGCGGCGAGCGCACCGAAGTACCACTCGATGGAGAAGTTCACTCCTCCTGCAATGATCAGCATGCCGATAATCGCCGGTCCGGCGATGACCAACCACGGCATATCGCGACTGGCGGAGGCAATGTATCCCGTGACGAACGTGAATGCAAGGATGTAGAACATTGGCTGGAACCCGCTGGCATCCCACACGAGTTTCAACTCCATGTGAGCGTAGAACGGGAGTGGCAGCAGGAAGGCACTGACCATCATCGCCAGTGCAGCGACCGTGAGTGGCATGCTGTCACGACGCCGGAACATGTTCAGCAGAACCTGAGTGAAGAAGGCTGCATACAGGATGGCGAGACCATAGACGAATCCCTTCCATCCAAGTGCAACAGTGGCGAACGCGAATCCGGCGAGAATCGCATTGGATATCGCAGTCGGACGTTGCTCAATAGCCGCCTTCACTCCCTTGAGGAAGTAAGAGGGGCGCCACGAGGATTTGGCTACGAGCTTGTCGCTGCCTGCCGCCTCGACCGCCTTCAACCAGAAGTAGAACCCGAGCGTCAGGAACAGGATGACGAACGCGTCGTGGTCCGCCATCGCGAAGGTACTCTTGGAGACGTGGCCCGGCATCAGGGCAATCAGCCAAGCGGCCACTGCACCGGTGCCCTTGCTGAAGAATCGCCGACCGATGGACGCCATCGGCAACACAGTGAGAGAGCCGTAGATGACGGGCAGAGCGGCCACAGACCACCAAACCGCATCTTCTGCCGGCACACCGAGAATCGGGGCAAGCAGTATTCCTCCGACAGCCATGCTCCAAGCGAACAGCGGAGGCCGCGGATTGATCGCCCCTAGAGGATAGGAGCGGTCCATGTCAATCAGGAAGTGGCTATGCTGGGCGAGGATGTACTCCACTGCGCGCATCATGTACCACGGGTCAGAACCACCTGTCAGGTCCCACTCATGGGTACCGCTGGCGTTCATCGCCGGAGTGACGCTCCAGACTGTGCGGATGATCAGCGCGACCAACAAGGCGGAAGACACTGTGATGCCGTACCAGTGTGCGGACCACCAGAGACGGGCCGGGCCGGGTGAGCGCCGCGGTGATGTGTCACCGAGTTTGCCCATGACGCCGAGAATGATGGCGACCGAGTTCACCCAGAAGAAGATGAAGAACCAGACGAACAGGCCATTGCTGCCTCCGAAGTATGAATGCCAGTCAGCGGATCCGGTCAGGATGAGGCCCTTCTCCTGCAATCCCGAGAGAGAGAACAGCAGCCAATTCGCGAGTAAGAGCGTCGCTCGCGTCTTCCAGCGCTCGGAGATGAAGAACATCGCCAGCAACGAGAGGAGACCGGTGAACAGAGCCCACCAGATGCTCATGTGGTCGCCAGCCAGTCGCGCACCTTCATCGGATGAGAAGAAGGAGGCGAATACGGTGACGTGGGCAAGCATCCAGAGCGCGAATCCGGCGTAGAGCGGCCATGTAGAGCGGGGATCCAAGCGTTCAGGGAGGTTGACGAACCAGCTGCCGCGACCAGCGGGCAGCAGTCTGCCGCGCAGGGCGAACGTGGCGAGCGCACCGGCCAGCATGCTGACCATCCAGGCGTTGAAGAACAGGAAGCCGACCTCCTGTCGGTGACTATCCAGATGTCCCCAGTAGGAACTGTCAGCAACATCGAGAGCCGGCAACCAAGCGCCGCCCACCCACTGTGAGCCGTCGAATGTCGGTGCGGCCACGGCTGCGAACGACAGCGCGGCATAGAACCCCATAACTGTCCAAGTGAGGATGTTCGCCTCCTCGAAACGACCCGATCGGTCAAACAGGTGCACACCGAGTGCGAGCACGACGAAAAGCAGACCGAGAAGCGTGTCGCCGATGACCAACTGGGGTATGGCTGCCGCCAACACCAGCGGCGCGAAGATGAACAGCGTGACATGCGAAGGCTTGACTCCGATGCCGGAGAAGATGATGCGGGGGGTAACCCCGAGCAGGGCTCCGATCGTCAGTAGAACGAACGGAAGCACCTGAGTCATCACGGCTTCTTGGCTGTCATACGTCACGCCCAGCGGGTACATCGTCATCGTCAACAGCAGTAGCACGACCCCGGCTAACGGGGCCGCGAACAGACTGCGCACGGTGCTGACACCCGAGGACGTGCTGTGGTTGTCGTCCATCGTTTTCCCTCTTGAAAGACAGTCGTCAGACTGTCGGCGTCGCCGCCACCTAGCATTGTGGTTTAACGGTTTTTACACGCGGGCGCGAGGTGCATCGCCTCAGTGCCACGAATACACCTAGGATTCTCAGGCTTTGGCGAATATGCTCGTCAGTGGCATGGCGGACTCAGATCATAGGGCACGGTGTCCAATGTCCCTGCGGTAATGCGAGCCTTCCAACTCGATACCAGCCAGCAGGTCATAGGCGGCATCGCGCGCCCCCTCGAGGCTGGAGGATATCCCCGTGCTGGCGAGCACTCGGCCCCCTGATGCCACCAGCCGGCCCTGTTCATCGAGGCCTGTGCCAGCATGATGCACCAGCGCGCTGCTACCGGCGTCGACAAGCACCTCAGAAGCGAACGTGATCGGCAGCCCTGTTCGCGGAGGACCGGGGTAACCCTGCGCTGCGAGCACCACTGTCAGCGCATGGGATTCGGAGAATTCTGGAATCGTGTCAGCCACCCTCCCCTCAGACACCGCGAGCAACAGTTGGTAGAGGTCGCTGGAGATCAACGGGATGGTGACCTGCGTCTCGGGGTCACCGAACCTGACGTTGTACTCAATCACGTAGGGGTCTTCCTGTTCATCGATCATCAGCCCGACATAGAGACAACCACGATAGGGGGTCTTCTGGGATGAGAGCCACTTGTGCATCGGCTCCACGATTCGTTCGAACACTTTGTCGCGCACTGCATCCGTAACCACCGGTGCAGGAGCATACGCGCCCATGCCACCAGTGTTGGGACCAGTGTCACCCTCTCCCACCCGTTTGTGGTCCTGGCTGGCGGGCAACGCAACCCATCCCGATTCATCGAGCATCACGAGCATGCTCGCTTCCTCTCCTGAAAGGAATTCCTCCAGCAGCACGAACGAGTCTGATTCGATGGCTGATTCGATGGCCTGACGGGCGTCGTCGCGCACATCGGTCACCGTCACCCCCTTGCCCCCGGCGAGAACGTCACGCTTCACCACCCATGGAGGAGCGAACCTGTCCAGAGCGTCTTCTATCTGGTCGGCATCATCGATGACCACCACGCCCCCAGTGGGTACTCCGTTCTGCTGCATCACCTGCTTGGCGTGCAACTTGCTCCCCTCGAGTTCCGCACCGGCGGAATGGGGGCCGAAGCAAGGGATGTGCTTCGTTCTCAGCATATCGGCAAGGCCGGCGACCAGAGGCCCTTCGGGACCGACCACGACTAGGTCGCAGTCGAGTCCCTCGGCCAACCCCACCAGTCCTTCGACATCGCTGTCCGGGAGCGCATGGTTAGTCGCCACGGCAGCGGTGCCAGCGTTGCCCGGAGCGACGTGCACCTCGGATACCGTCGGTGATGCGGCGAGGCCGATGGCCAATGCGTGCTCACGCCCCCCCCCTCCGACGACGAGCACGATTGCGCCTGACATCGGAGCATGTGGCGCGCGCTGACGTGATAATCATGCGCCCGAAGCCGCCACCGTTCCGGAACAGGAGCCTGAGCAACAGAGAATCAGTATGGGACCGATTTCAGACCGAGCTTGTACCCGACGAGATTGAACAGCCTGTGCACGATTGGGGTGGCTATCAGGGTGGCGAGCATCGGCAGGATGAACTCTGTCTGTCCGTGCAGCGCCTGAGAGAAGAACAACAGCCCGAACAGATACAGTAGGATGGCGAATGGCAGGGTGTCCAGCAGCGGTGCCTTGCTGCTCACATCACCCTCTCGCTTCATGCCGCGGCGCCGTTTGATGAACGAGCCGAGGGCATCTCCGGTCATCGTCCCGAATCCAAGCACACAACCGAGCACGAATGCCGCTCCATACGCCCCCCCGACCCAGAACCACGCATCCTCTGACACACCGGCCAGAAGATCGACTGTCGGGCGGTCACCCGCGAGTATCCGGCCTACGCTCAGATGGTGCTGCAGCATCGTCAGCAGGCCTGCGGTCATGCTCCCACCGATGAACCCGTTCCACGTCTTGCCGTCGCCGAGCAGCCTGTTGCCATCGGAATGCAACCTACCGGCGTCGATCGGCTTCACCGGCATCCCTGTCAGCGCAGGGATCCACTTCCCCCACAGCATGGCAAAAGTGTTGGCGAGGTAGCCGGCCATGTAGAGCCAGGCCAGTGTCACCACGACCAGCAGGAACTGATTCGCTCCGTCATAGGAAACGACCTCCTCGAAGATGCCGGACATGACCTCCGTCGGGCGCGAGCGGCGGTTGAACCTTCGTACATCGTGGGGGCGGCGAATTGATGGAGTGAGCCGGCATCCCCAGCGCGATGAACCCGAAGACCAGCCCCCTGATCATCTGCCTGCTGATGCTCTCAATGCTCTGTCTACCCGCCCCTCCAGCGGTGGCCACCGGACCCCCCGGTGGAAGCGATGCGATCAACATCACGGAAGACACGACCTGGGACGAAGCGGGCAGTATCGACCAGCAACTGACAATCTCCGCGGGCGCGACGCTCACCATCTCGAGCGACATCGATGTCGGACCAGCCACCAACATCGTGGTCTCGGGCACGCTCGACCTCGACGGCGGTTCACTCGTGGCTACCGACCCACCCTCTGATGTACAATGGTGGAACGCAGGAGGTGCTTCCACCCTCTGGCTGCCGACGGACCAAGTCAGCGGCAGCGGCGCGATCATCATCGTCAGCGCGGCTGGGTTCAACCTGTCTGGATTCACGGTAGCATGGGGAGACGGGGCTTCCGAGCAGATGGACGGAGAGCAGCACGAGATCACCCTCAACTCGTTCCCAAATGACGGGGACTGGCTCACGTTCGAGATGGAGATCGGCAGTTGGGGTGAACTGGTGCTCGACAGGATCGAGGTCAGGACCGCATCCACCATCCCGTTCGAAGCGGCGGATCTCGACGGGTCAGGTTGGGTGTTGCGTGGGGATTTCGGATTCTCTCTCGGCGTCGCCGACGGGGGGTCCCTCAGCGCCACCGATGCGGAGATTATGGGAGCTGATGTCCTAATCAGCGGCACCGCGGTAGGACAGAACAGTTGGTTCAAGCGCTCGGGTCCAGTGAATGTGCAGGGGGCACAGGCCTCACTGACTTGGAACGGAGGGGGTTTCAACAGCACACTCGATGACCATGACGTGCGGGCGGACGGTGTGGCCGCGCTCTCATTCACAGGTGTGACCGACAGTGGAGGATTCGTCGACCTGTGGGAGAGACAGATTCCAGCACAGGTTCTCCATTTCCCTGGAAGTGGGGCTCAATTCACTTTGAATGGGGTCGGACCGGATGCACGTACCATCCCCGGCATCAGCACGGCGGAGGGCATATCCAACGTACCCGGAGATGATGGCCCGACCACTCGTGTCGTGGAGATAGGTCAGTCCGACGGCACGGTCTGGACCGAGAGCGCCACGATTGACAGCATCTCCTGGTTCACCGCATGGGGGACGTACACGAGTGATGGGATTCCACTGACTCACTCATCCGACGTGGTAGTCGATTTCCCGCTGCCATCGGTATCCATCTCGCAGGTAGAGATCGAGGATGCAGCACCCACAATCGGAAGGAGGGCGTCGGTCACGGTCACCCTGGCGAACACTGGTGAAGTCCCAGCCAACGTTCCCATCGAGTGCTATGATGGAGCCGACCGGGCGGACATCTCCCCTACGTACCCGAGCGCCACGGTCGCGGCTGGCTCGGATGCGGACATCGACCTGAAGTGGGGTCATACAGGAACCGGTAATTCCACCCTGACATGCTCTCCGATGTTGCCCACGCAACTCACCCGCGACGGTGCCTTCGGTGGCGGCTCAGGTGATTCGGCCGTGGTCGTTTGGGAGGTGCAGCTGGAAACGGGGATGGACCCGATCGTGATCGCACTGATCGTCGCACTCGTCGTCGGCGTCCTGCTAGTTGCCGGGTTCGCCAGCATGCAGGCTCGCGAGAGCATGGTGAAGGCCGAGGAACCTGATGAGGACATCGAACTAGTCGATCTCGATGATGAGCTGGAAGAACTCGATGATGACGACGACTGATCAGCAAGCATCAGTCGGCTTGTATGGCTCACCTGTTTGGGGGCCCTCTCCATCGGGGTCCGATGTGTCACGCTCCTCGTTGTAGTCCCACCAGAACTGAAAACCCTGATCGGCATTGGCAGTGAACACATCTCCGAACGGAGATTCATGAGTTACCGTAATCTCGATGATGTAGCACCCATCACCATCGTAGAAATCTCCTCGCGGGATGTAGTTCTGCATTTCATTGAAGGCACCCAACTTCTCGCCATCGCCGTCGAGATCGAGCCACGCGCTCTCGACCAAACCACCGCCACCAGACCAAGTTGCAGTTGAGCCGTCAACCGTGACGGTCGGGAAGACAAAGACTTCTGAACCCTCGAAGTAAATCGATGCTTGGATGGTGTAGTCCGATTCGACGTGGAGCATCATGCCGGTTGTGTTGCCGGTCACCGGATCCTCCACGCCCGCGCCGACTCGCAGCGAAGCGCCGAGGTGGTCGAGGCCGTTCTTTGGACACTCTCCTGTTTCCTCATCACAGGTGGTTGCCTCCGTTAGAGTGGCAAGTTCTCCGTCAACCGCGGTGATGGTGCGGTCCATGATTTCCGGAGATATCGGGTAAGCGCTGGCGGCCGAGCCGCCCTGCCTCACCTCAATGGTATAGTCGATATCGGTCAAATCGTTGGCGGCCGCACGGGAATTCCCTTGGTAGAAATCGCTGAACGGAATCTCGTACCATGAGAGTTTGTTCTTCGGTGTGAACGAACCGTTGTACGCCTCGACCTCTCCATAGGTGATCGTCACCTCTAGCGGATCGTCAGGCGTACCCCCAAGCATCGGGGTGCCGATGAACATCTGCACTCGCAGCACATCGTCCGACTCATCGACCTCGACGGCGGACACTGAAATCGAATACTCCCCCAGACTGAACCCCATAGCCATCTGAGCGGCGATGAACACAATCAGCAGAACAACGAGGCCTGCAGCGATGCCTTTCTTGGCATTCGATGAGAGAAAGGACGATTCTTGACCAGTACTCCTTGACGAATCCGCGCGAGCCAGCAGTCCA
>CALCOR010000114.1 GCA_937897085.1 uncultured euryarchaeote
ACCGCACCCACCAACTGCGCGACGATGTACGCACCAGCCGTGGTGCCGTCGATCTTCTTGATCGCCAGGAAGGCCAGCGTCACGGCCAGATTGATGTGACCACCAGAGATGCTCATCGTCGCACTGACGACGACCGCCAGCACGATTCCATGGGCCATCGCAACCGTGAGCAGGGGCGTGCTCCCGCCGTCCAGACTGCCCACGATAATTGCTCCCGCTCCGATGAACGTCAGCGCGAACGTCCCGATCGCCTCAGCCACCAACTTGCTCTCCATCTTCACTTCACCCATGTGACACAACTCCTTCAGCACCTGTGCCGACCGAGCAATCCCATCAACCGTTCGCTCGACCATGGGTGAAATTCCACAGCCAGCACCCTCGATTCTCACCCGGTCAACTTCGGCTGATTGCTCCATTCAAATAGGGTGGAGAAGCATTGGAATTACGAGTTGAGCCAATGTTTCGCCGCCGTGACCACCAATTGGAGATGCGCCTGCAGAACGCGCTGGATTCAGGCTGCTCCGTGTGGGTCGTCGGCGACATCCACGGCCATCTGGACGCCTTCGAGAACCTGCTCGAGCAGATGGAACTGGCACCGGGGGACCATGTGCTATGCCTAGGTGACCTCATCGACCGAGGACAGGATTCAGCAGGGGTGGTGCGACGTGTACGCCTGTCGGAGAACATTCACAGCATCATGGGAAACCACGAGTGGTTCGCCCTCGAGTCCGTGGAAGCGGATGGCAGCATCATCGCAGATAGCGGCTGGATATGGAACGGCGGGCTGGAGACACTGATGTCCTACGGATTGGAAGATACCGACCGTCTACCCTGGATGAGCGATGAGTTCCAGCAAGAGAGTGGACTCGGAGATGATATCGCATGGATGAGTCAACTACCGATCGAAGTGGTGCTCGATGATTGGCGCATGGTGCACGCGGGGTACGATCCCAAGTGCTCTGATGATGAGCAGCTCATCGACGATACGATCACGGGGATGCTGTGGGTGCGACGCCTGTTCCACAGCCACAAGAGTCCTTGGGACCAACAGCGCTGCATCCTGGTGGGCCATACGGTCACCTGCACGCTTCCGGGAGCGAGTCATGGAGAGATTGCCGTGAGCGCTGTCACATTGGATGATGGAAGACCAGCATGGCTGGGACTCGACACTTCGATGTTCAACGGGAGAATGAACCGCCTCACTGCATTCAACCTGCAGGATTCACGCCTGCTGCAGGCCAGCCCGGATCAAGCATGGCACAGGCATCTTGACAAAATCACCGTGTGAGTCGGACTCAGCCATCAACTCAGGATTTCAGCCGCTCGCACGGGGCCATGCGGCCCCGTGCGAGGGTTTTCGCTATCTTGGATGCTCTCGG
>CALCOR010000115.1 GCA_937897085.1 uncultured euryarchaeote
GGTAGTATTAACGGTGGTTGATTCTCTTTCGGGAACGCCATTAATTTTGGCAGTTTTGTTATTGGTCCCGGCGGCAATTTCAGCGGTTGTACGAAGATTACACGACCTGGGCAAGTCCGGTTGGTGGTACTGGATTGCCCTTATTCCCCTTGTAGGCGCTATACTCTTGTTGGTCTGGATGGCGACAGATGGTGAACCTCAGCCAAATGCCTACGGTGATGTGCCGACCAATGTCCTAGCGTAGTGCTTGACCGTATTCTTGGTGCGGCAGGCCGGACTTGAACCAGCGACCTTCAGATCTTCAGTCTGACACTCTCCCAGCTGAGTTACTGCCGCAAGGCAATCGCGATGCGCTGGCTGTTCGACTTCAACTCTTTGGCGTGGGCGCGGAGAAGCGCAGTGCTTCACTCGACGCCGGAGAGCACGGCTGCCTGAATGGCATGCAGTTTGGCATTTCCCTGCTCGGCCAAGGACACCAGTTCATCCAATTCCGCGCGTGAGTAGGTCGATTCCTCGCCGGTGGACTGCACCTCGATGAAGCGCCCGTCACCGGTCATCACGACGTTCATGTCGACGTCCGCAGCGCTGTCAAGAACGTAATCGAGATCGAGACGTGCAACACCCCCGACCAGGCCGGTGCTGATGGCGGCGATGTCGTGCGGCAGTACCGCTCGCTCGTGAGCAGCCCGGGACTCGGCAGACAACACGGGAATCTCAGCTCCAGAGCGACGCTCATCCTCGGTCGGCCGGATATCAGCCGGGAGGCAGTCGCCAGAGGCAATCAGCCTCCGAATCGCAAGCCTGAGCGCGATGTTGGCGGCGGTGACCGAAGCGCAGCGGGTGCCGCCATCGGCGTTGAGCACGTCGCAATCCACGGTGAGTGCCACCGGTCCGAGCGCATCGAGGTCAATCGCACCACGCAGAGAGCGAGCAACGAGCCGCTCGATCTCAGCAGTGCGACCTTTGGCACCGCGGCGCTCTCTCTGGAAGCGGGAGTCAGTGGAGCCGGGCAGGAGCGAGTATTCGGCGTGCACCCAGCCGCGGTTGGCGTTGCGCGGGAACCAGCGTGGAAGCCGGTCAGCCTTCGTGGCACAGGCGAGCACGGTGGTTTCACCCTGGCGGTAGAGCACGCTTGCGAGCGCGTTGTCAGTGAAATCGAGCGTCACATCGACCTCACGCATCTCATCAGGCGCTCTGGTCGCCTCGAAATCCCCGCTCTTCAACTTCCCCATGGCTCACGCCGACCCGCACCTCTCTCTTCAATCCAACGAGCGGCCCAATCCCGCTCACTCTCGGGCTCTGGCTACCTGCGCGCGTGTTTCGGACGGAACGCGGACCACGGTCCGTCGGTCGTCTCGATGTACGGTCCGCCGACGAGATCGATGCAGTAGGGGACTGCTGGGAACACCTCGTCAATCGTCTCACGGATCGCCTTCGGAGCGCCGGGGAGATTGAGGATCAAGCATCCACCACGCGTGCCGCCGACCTGCCGTGACAGAATTGCCGTGGGCACGTGCCTCAGTGAGATGGCGCGCATCTGCTCGCCGAATCCGGGCAGGATGCGATCGCATACGGCGGCCGTCGCATCGGGTGTGATGTCGCGCGGAGCGGGACCGGTCCCGCCGGTGGTGATCACCAGACAGCAGCCGATGTCGTCGACCAGTTCAATCAACGTCTGTTCCACCAAGGTTCGCTCGTCTGGAATCACCCGTACTTCGGCCTGCCACTCGGAATCGAGAGCTCCTTCCAGGAATGCCAGCACCTCCGGTCCAGAGAGGTCGACATACTCGCCCGAACTGGCTCTGTCACTGACTGTCACCACGCCCACGCGCGCTAGGTCACCAACCGAGTCGGGGCTGCCACCGGACAGGGAAGGTCCGCTCATCGGCTGGCCGAGCAACAGCGCTCGCTTTGAAATCCGGGGTAGTGCCGACCTCACTCGGAATCGGAGTCAGAGGCGACCTCCTCTAGTGCCCTGCGGGCCTGTAGCGCCCGTGAGCGGTGCTTACTGCGCTCCTGACCGCGAATTTCCTTCGCTCGGATCAGCGCCCGCGGCAGGCTGTCTGCAGAGTCATTTGAGGATTCAGTACTGAACAATATTCGTTTGGCCGCATCGAACTCCTCGCTGTTGAGCATGCCCTTGTCACGCAGTTCGGTGATCACCTCCAACTGTCCGAGCAGCCTTTCCCCACCCCTGCCGCCGTTGCTGTCATTGCGATGGGCGGCCGAATAGAACAACTGCGACAGCGAAGCCGCCAAGGTGGCGACCAACCCGATTCCCACGAACAACAGAACGGTGGCGACCGCTCTCGCACCGATGGACTTCGGCGCGAACTCTCCGTAGCCGACGGTGGTGGCAGTTTCGATGGACCACCAGATCGCGTCCTCCACCGTCTGGACCATCTGGCCCTCTGCACACCTTGGATCCGCAGTGCATTCCTCCGTATATTGAGTCTCGAACATCAGGGCGAGAACACCTCCCGAAATGATGAGGATGAAGACGATGGTGAACAGGTGCTGAACCTGACGCTGAACGGAGATCTCCTCGTCACCAGAGACATTCAGCAGTCGCATAATCGCCATGAACCCCGGGACTAGCCGGATGAAGCGGAGCATCCCAGCCCAACCGAAGCCGGGGATGGCGGTGGCGTACAAGGGAAAGAGCGCCAGAACCAGGATGCCGTTGCGCCGCCACCAGTCAGTCCGATCAAGGCACCTCGTGTGGTCTTCGGCGAGATCGGCGATGAAGTAGGCGATCAGGAGCAGGTCGATGAACGAGAGCAGTTTCCAGCGCTCGGGATTGGTGGACAACAGCGATGTCTCTGTGTCATAGACGATGATAGTCAATGACACCAACGTGAGTGACAGCATCGCGATGTCATTCACCCACCTCGGACGCTCCAAGGTGGTGTACTTCGGGCGCTGCTCGTCTTCTCCCATCCGCGCGTCTCTCAGTCGATGGACCTTTCAGCGTTCGGGATGCATACAGGGTAGCGCGACTGGTTCGCGCGCGCAATCGCGCAAGCCGTCATTTCGGTCAGGAATGTTCCGAACCAAGACGCTCGTGTTCGCAAGAGAGGTGTCAGAAGATGTCGTCATCGTCATCGCCAGAGCCGCCGGCATCCATCAGGTCCGCATTGTCCGCACCCTTGGCGGCCGACTTCTTCGGCTTCGGCTTCTTCTCCGGCTCATCCGCCTTCTTCGGCTTCTTCGTCTTCTTCTCGGCGGCTTTCTTCGCAGACTTCTTCGCCTCTTGCTCGGAGGCGATGCGCTTCTCCTTCTCGGCCTTCGTGCGCGCCGCTAATTCCTCTGGGTCAAGCCCCGCCTTCAGTGCCAGATCGATGTTACGCTCATCGCGCGCCTTCTTCTCCAACAACCGGTGCTTGGCTCGATCGTACTGTTGAAGCATGAACATGGCGTCGTGCTCGAGCAGAGGCGAGTCGGATATGATGGTCACATCGAGCCAGTCGCCCTCCTCAGCAAGGAACTCGGCGAACGGCTCGAACTTCAAATCGGACTTCTTGATCTGCGTGTAGTGTAGCGCATTGCCCATCCGATGCTCCACACCTGAGAAATGACAGAAGAACTTCTTGCCACCTAGTTTCTCGCGCACCTTGTCGAACAGCTCGCCGAAGTCCTCACTCGTTCGCAGCCCTCCATGCCCGCGGGCGTGGATGTGTCCCAAGTTCAGGACAGGGACGGTGCCGTCTACGTGATTGCACACCTCGAGCACCTCGTCGAGCGTGCCCCACAGTTCCTGACGACCGCTCGTCTCGATGCCGACCAGTGCCGGATTATTTTCGATCAGCCACGGGAAGGCGATGTGCTCTTCATCCTTGGTCTCGTCACCCCACAACTCTCGTACCCTGTCGACCACTCCGGAGAACACGTTGGCCACCTGCTCATTGGCTTCGGAACCACGCGAGGTGGAACCGTACGGCCCTACGTGGAAGGTGATGTGCCGGGCGTTGATCACCTTGGCAGCCTGAATCGCCGCCTCCATCTTGGATAATGTGCGATTGCGCTCCCTGCGATTACCGAGAATCTCAGCGTAATACGGCCCGTGGAGATTCATCTCGAACTCGGTCTTCCACGACAGGATGCCCGCCTGCCAGTACTGGTCGAAGTGCTGAGGCTGGACGGTCCGGACCGTCTGAATCTCCATCGTATCCAGCCCGAGCGCGGTGATGTCATCCATCCCTTCGACGATGGTTCGCCCCTTGCACGAGAGTGGCACTCCAGCCGGTCCGAGTCTCAAAGGCACTGCGCATCCCCCCTCCGGCCTCCCGGCCGAATGGCTGTCTCTTGATAATGATGCGCTGAAGCACTCTCCTGCTGCTTCTGCCAATCCAATTTCATGCTCACCATGATGTTCAGTGCACCCCGACCCATCTTAATGCGACGATTCCTGCTTTCCTGAAATGGAGTCTGTAACCGGTCGCGTCCGTGCAGGACACCATTTATTCATGCTCGCCGAGTAGGGAGAGCGTGAACTCCAGAGTAGTCTTCCGACCGTTGAACGTGTCAGCGCTCCTGGCCGTCTGTCTGATGCTCACACAGGCGAGCGGCACTCTGCTGCTCGAGGCTGGTGGAATCTCAGCACATGCGACCGCCTACGACACATCGTACGCGGTCGATGACGAACCGGTGCCGATGTCGTGGAGGGCGGCGAACGGCGAGGGCGTGAATCCGACCCATCTGGAATGGGGCTCTACCGGAAGCATCCTCGGACGGGTGGTTCCAGCAGCGCACGGGGACAACATCTCGAGCCTCGCGGGGCCGAACAGACCGGGACCTCGTGAGATTAGCAACGCGGTGTGCGCGACGTCTGGGAGCGGGCCGGCCGATGAGACCGGGCTGTCCGACTACAACTGGCTGTGGGGACAGTTCATCACGCATGATGTCGATTTCACCACCACCTCCAATGGCAGGACCACGGAAGCGGTCGAACAGGCGCACATCTCCGTGCCCATCGATGACCCAATCATGAACCCGAATGGCGTCGAGTGGGCTGAAATGATGTTCTTCCGCTCGGTGTATCTCGAGGGGACGGGGACGTCCGAGGGCAACCCGCGTGAGCACCCCAACAACATCACCACCTGGATCGATGCTGGAGTGACCTACGGCTCATCACAAGGGAGGGCTGACTGGCTGCGCACGTTCGAAGGAGGGCGACTCAAGGTATCCAACTGGACTGAAGGTGACCTGCTGCCACTCGCCGAACCAGACGATGCGACCGCGCCCGGGATGTCCTTTGCTGGCTTCAGCGGTGACAAGAAGTTCGTCACCGGCGACATTCGCGCCAACGAGCACATCGCACTGCTGGCGATGCACGTCATCTTCCATCGCGAGCACAACCGGCTCGCTGACGACATCGCCGCGCGCAACCCTGAATGGAGCGACGAGCAGATCTACCAGCGAGCGCGCAAGATAGTCGCCGCCGAGATCGGTGTCATCACCTTCGAGGGATTCCTGCCTTCGCTTGGCATCACGATGCCTGCCTACTCCGGATTCAATGCCAGCATGGACCCAGCGATGCGCAGCGTGTTCGCCACGGTCGCCTTCCGCATGGGTCACAGCCAGATAGGTGACAACCTGCTGCGATTGCAGGAAGACCGCTCACCGATCGCTGCGGGCAACCTGAAACTCAAGGACGGGTTCTGGACGACCTCGCCGGTCACCGATGAGGGCGGTGTCGACCCGCTTCTGCGTGGCTTGGCGCTCAACACGCAGCCGGCCAACGACCTGCTCTTCGGCGACAACCTGCGCAACCAGCTGTTCGGCTTCCCGGGAGGACTTGGAGCCGACCTGTGCGCCATCGACATCCAGCGCGGCAGGGACCACGGAGTACCTGACTACAACACCATCAGAGTGGCCTTCGGTCTGCCCGCCCTCACCAACTTCAGTCAGATCTCCTCGGACAACGCCACCAACGCCGAACTCGAGGCCCTCTACGGGGACATCGACGACATCGACCCGCTCATCGGCATGCTGGCCGAAGACCACCCGTCCGACGGCGTGCTCGGAGAGACGATGAAAGCGGTCATCATGGACCAGTTCGGTCGCATCCGCGAAGGTGATTCGCACTGGTGGGAAGGCGACCCCGAACTGGAGTCGATACGCGATGACCTGAGAGACACCACACTTTCAGACGTGATCCTGCGCAACACCGACATCAGGGACCTGCAGTGTGACGTGTTCTTCGCCGAGACCAATGTCAACAACATGGATTGCGCCGGCTCTGGCAACAACGCTCCGCACACACCAGTACAGGATGTGGCCGGTAACGGAGATCCGACCGATGGAACGGGGACCGAGGGTGAGAGCGGTGTCAAATTCGACCCGATGCTGCTGCTCATAGGTGGCATGATTGCCGCGGCGGTCGTGCTGATGCTCACTGCCAAGGATGAGGATGAACCGGAGACTGAATCCGAAGGCGACCTCGAAGAATGAGCGTGCTGCTCAACTCGACTGCATGTTGCGGTAGAGCAGCGCGACCGCCATCAATCCCAGCGACCCCAGAATGATGTTCTGCACCTGGCTCGTATGCAGCGGGGATGGCATCTCCTCATCGACAACGAGCGTCTGGTCGGCGTCGACGTTCTTGACAACCTGCGTGTGTCCGGTCGACCACAGTACGCGCACTTCGGTCAGGCTCGTCTCCTGTCCGAGTCCGAAGTGTACTGCCGGGTCGCCGCTACCAAGGTACCCATCGCCAGCGTAGGATTGCTGCTGGATGGTCCTGCCGTCCTCGAATTCTAGCGTCACCAGCGCCCCGATGCCGTGGATGTTCGACGCCGAGCCGTTCAGTGAGACCTTCAGCCAGTGGTTGCCGGAGACCTGCGCAGCGTTGTTCTCGAACAGGCGGATGGGACCGTCTGCGTCTCCGAGCAGTATGTCGATGTCCCCATCGTCGTCGTAATCGGCCATCGCCGCGCCCATCGTCTTGGTGTGCCCTCCCAGACCGAGTTGATCGGTAACATCGACGAGCACGCCATCGCCGACGTTCTGGTAGAGCGAGTTGTTCTGCACCCAGATGTAGGTGTTGATGCGCCCGGCACCGTACCACAGATCCCAGTCCCCGTCGAGATCGTAGTCCAGCCAGTGGCAGTCCCAGTTGACGGTGACCGTCTTCTCGTCCGGACGCTCCAGCAGCGCGTGATTCATCTGCATGTAGGTGCCGTCGCCTTGGTTCTGCCACAGGTAGTTCGGACCGAAGTTGGTCTGGCACAGGTCGAAGTCGCCATCGTTGTCGTAATCGGCGGTGTGAGCTCCCATTCCCGTGCCAGGGTCGCTCAGCCCAGCGTCGTGGGTAACCACCGTGAACGTGCCGTCCTTGTCGTTCCGGTACAGCGGCGAGATGCCGAAATCACTGGCGACGAACAGGTCCTCCCATCCATCGTCATTGTAATCGAACCAGACACCAGCCCACGAGATGCCGCTGCCGGCACCCGATGTTCCCAGCTCCCCCTGAATGATCACCTGTGCCGATGGGTTGGTCGGAGCGGTCCCGTGAATCGAGATCATCGGACCGAGTTTCGGTGTGTTGTCCGCATTCGGCTGCAGGTCCTGTCCCGAGACCCCTCCCGCTTCCGCCGTGTAGTCCTCGAACGTCCCGTCGCCGTTGTTACGGTAGAGGATGTTCGTCTCGGTGTGCAGAACGAAGACCCGCTCGTCGACGATTCCGGCGTTCATCGAGTAGAGGTCGAGGTCGCCGTCGTGGTCGTAGTCAGCCCAGATGCCGTTGGTGGAATGGCCGGGGTTCCCGACACCCGCGAATGAGGTGACGTCGTTGAATGTCCCATCACCCTTGTTGGCGAACAGGATGTTCGGCACACCTTGGGTTCCCGTGGTGAGGTTGGGGAAGTCTGCCCAGCCGTAGTTGGAGATGTACAGGTCGAGGTCGCCGTCATTGTCGTAGTCCGCCCACGAAGCCCCAATCGCCGTCGAGTTGAGCAAGCCGACACCCGCCTCATCAGACACATCGGTGAAGGTGTAGTTGGGAGCGCCTGAGTTCTGCATCAGGTAGGTGCGCCCGGTGGTGAAGTTTCCCAACTCGAATCCGAGGTGGTCGAAGCGCGCCGTCACATACGCATCCAGGTCCCCGTCGCCGTCATAGTCGCCCCACGCCACTCCCGGTCCGTAAGCCGCCCATTCCGTCGTATCACCTGGTGAGATGGACCCGAATCCGCTCTCGTTGGTCACATCGGTGAATTCAATCCCCTCGTACGCCCTTCCCGAAGCGCCCGCCTGTCCCGGTGATGGAAGTAGGCTGGCAGCGAGCAGCAGCACGAGCAGGAGAACGATTCCCTGGTTACGGAGACATCCGATTGGCATGCTGACACCTGCACTGTGAGAGAACGCTCGCGCGAGCGTGTCCGCACATGAATAGTCACCGATGCTCGGTCCATAGTACCGTACGAAGCATTGAGAACGGCGGCTCAGTCGGCTGCTCATGTCCGAATCAGTGGTGGATGCAGCAGTCGCCGCGTTCGTAGCCGGAGAGCCTGTGCTGCTGTTCGACTCCGCTTTCCGCGAGCAGGAGACTGACCTCCTGTGGCCCGCCGCCGCCGCCACTCCCGAAGTGATGCGCCAACTGCGCCAAGACTGCGGCGGGCTGCTTTTCCTTGCCATCGGTGAGGAGATCGGGGAGTTGTTCGGCCTGCCGTTCCTGCAGGACCTGCACACCGATGCGGGCCTGGTGGCCGCACACCCTGTGCTCGGCACACTCGTCACCGACGACCTGCGCTACGACAGCCGCTCGGCGTTCACCCTCTCACTGAACCACAGGCAGACCTACACGGGAATCACCGACCGCGACCGGGCGCTCACCACCCTACGCTTCGCGGAGCTCACACAGGAATTGCTCGCCGCAGGCGCCGATCAGCAGCAGGCGATCGCCGCGCTGGGCGCAGAATATCGCACTCCAGGTCACATTCCGGTCTGCCGCGAATCTCCTGGCGGCTTCAAGACCCGGCAGGGACACACGGAACTGGCTGTTGCCATCGCTCGACTCGCCGGTGGAGTGGCGTGCACCATCGGTGCCGAGATGCTGCAACCGGACGGTGATGGGGCGCTGCCGGTGGAGGAGGCGCGCGCCTACGGTGAGCGGCACGGAATCCCCTTCCTGACCGGGGCGGACCTGCTGGACGCGGCCGGAGATGAATGAACGGTCGCCAACGGGCGTGAGGTTATCAGCGACAGAACGATTCGCAGCGGTGAGCGACATGACGAGAGTGATGGCCGTCGGAGTGTTTGACCTGCTTCACGCAGGCCATCTGCACTACCTGGAACAGGCGAAGGCACTGGGGAACCACCTGACCGTGGTCGTGGCACACGATGACACCGTGCGCAAGCGCAAACATGAGCCGATCACAGGAATGGAACTGCGGCAACGCATGGTCTCCGGCCTGAAACCGGTCGATGAAGCGCTCATCGGCTCACCCCCCTCTCAGCCGATCTTCGACATAGTGGAGATTGCAAAACCGGACATCATCGCGCTCGGCTACGACCAGGAACACGCCGAGACCTGGATTCGTAACGAACTCGATTCCCGCGGCCACACGGAAATCTCCGTCGTGCGCGTCGAAGGGCTCTCGGACGATCTCGACGGCACGCGCAAGATCATCGCCCGCATCCTCGACCTCTGGTCGGCACAGAAGCGGCTCGAAGAAGATGAATCGGAGGACTGAACATGTTCACAGGAATCGTCCAAGGTGTCGCCACGGTGGAAGCGACAGAGCGGCGCTCTGACGTGCTGACGTTCACCGCCAACCTCCCTGATGGCCTCGTCGACGGGTTGGCCGAAGGCGCCAGCGTCGCGCTCGACGGCGTATGCCTGACCGCAACAGCCGTGGACGACACTAACGTCACCTTCGACCTCATCGAGGAGACTCTGGCATGCACCACCTTTGCGGACGTGGGCTCGGGAAGCCGGTTGAACGTCGAGCGGGCGATGAAGTTCGGTGACGAGATCGGCGGCCATCTGGTAGCCGGCCATGTGAGCGGAACAGCGACCATCGAAAGGATCGATGAAGGAGAGCACGGACGCACACTCTCACTCGGATGTTCACAGGCGCATATGCGCGGAATCCTCCCCAAGGGATTCATCGCCATCGACGGAATCAGCCTGACCGTGGGCGTGGTCGACGGACTAGAAGGGAGATTCGAAGTGCATCTCATCCCGGAGACTCTGCGCATCACGACCATCGCCGAGAAGCAGGTGGGGGACAAGGTCAACATCGAGCTGGACCCGATGACAGTAGCCGCCATCGAAGGTGCCAAGAGAGCGGTCGAGGCTGGCGGAGCGGAGTGAACGGAGGCAGGAACGTGACACGGAACATCGCAATCGTCTGTGGAGAGTTCCACCGTGACGAAGTGGAGCAGATGCTCGAATTCGCCCAAGCCGAAGCAACCGCCCAGAACCTCGAGGTCACCCAAGTGGTCTGGGTTCCGGGCAGCATGGAGGCTCCGCTCGCCCTGCAGAGGCTGCTGGAGAACTGGGAGATTGACGCTGCGATAGTACTGGGAATCATCGAGAAGGGTGAGACCGGCCACGGGGCGACGATGGGCTATGCCGTCACGGATGCCGTCA
>CALCOR010000116.1 GCA_937897085.1 uncultured euryarchaeote
AGACAGCCGATTGCTGGTTTCTCAGGATTCAGCGGCGACTCGATTGACCTCGGTGCAATCGACTGGGAGGCACATCCGTCCCTACGCCTGAAGATCAAGTTGGATCAGCCTACGGGTTCGTCGACGCCGATCATCCATGGCGTCCACCTGCAAGGGCGTTACGAGACCACCTTCAACCGTGACCCGTCACAGTTGGGCTGGTCGCTCTCTGGCATGAACTGGGACGGAGACAGCATCTCTGGTTCTGGCAGCGCAACCAGCCCGGAGTTCAACACCCGCCGTCCGATAAGCCGCATCCGTTCTACTTACTCAGCGAGCGGTGTGGGACAGTTGCAGGCGAGCTTCGACGGCAGCAGTTCGTGGCAGACCCTGTCGAACAACGGATTGGCCAACCCACCATTCTACGCGCACTCGGTCCAGTTCCGCTGGCTGTCCAGCAGCAGCAGCGACCTGCAATGGCTGCGCGTCGACCTCGACGGCGGAGATATACCACTGTCCCCGCGTATCGATGTCGGTCTTGATGGCAGATCGGAGTGGGCGTTCATGCACGACAATCTCGGCCCGTGGGGGTGGCAGGACAGGTTGGCCACCGGCGCGTTGTCCTATCATCTGTCATACTCCACGCACAGCACGAAACAGGTCGGTATCTGGCTGCCGCGCAGCGGCTTGGAATCGCTGTCGTTCGCTCTCAATCCCACGACCAATGGGGTGACTAACCTGGAGGTGTCGATGGAGGTGGGTGGAGTGTCTATCTTCGAGAACAGCCTCGGTACCCTCGGGTCCAGCCACATAGAGGTGCTCGACTCAACTGAACTGACGTCGTTGAATGACAACCTCAGCACCATGCCGAGCATGTGGCCCCCGCTCGGAGCACAGGTAGACGCTGACCATGTGATGGCGCTGTTCCAGGTGACCGCCGACTATGGCAGCCTGCAACTGGGCGGCGTCGCAGCAGTCTCTCACCCCGTGGCGCTGGTATCTTACATGCCACACGACGACATGGTGCGCGCAGTCAACGACCAGATTCCGACGGCTACTGTCAGCGGAGGCCATCATCTGGTGCCGCTCACGATTGTGATGGGCAGGACCGGCACAATACGCGCAACGATCAACACACTCGAATCTTCATCATCGTTTACCACCGATGTGCTCAACATCCAGAACGGGACGACCACCTTGACCCCGTCATGGCAATGGCTCGAGGTCTACTCGCAGCACACCGTCACCGACGGGGTTCCCGCCAGCGTTCAGTTCGACCTCGTCGGCGAAAACCATGCAGTCACCTACGAGCACCCGTTCGACGGAACCTCGTCATGGTCGAATGATGACCAAGGTATGATTCAGTGGGATCCCGTGAACGGCGTGAACCAGACGGTCAATGGCAGCCGCGTTGACAGCACCTTCCGCTTCCGCCTGAACGCGTCGTGGGACGACGAAGAGCAGTTGGCACTCAAGGTACGGCTCGTGCTGGTCGACGGCAGGCGCAGCGTGCCGCGCATCCAGCACTTCGGGCTCGGGGAGCGACTCGGGATCGAGAATGATATCGAGATTCGTTCATGGGTGATGCTCAACGACCTGGGCAACGAGATTCCCTCGGGCAGGTCCTACCTGAGAGCAGACGCACCGATCACGGTAGAGGTCCAACTTGGATTCCCTGAAATGGAGCCCTGGCATAACCCGCGCAGCGGCGATGTGCTGGTGAGGGTGTTCGCCAACAGTGAGGAGATAGCGAACACCACCACGTTGAACGAAGGGCTCGCGTCTTTCCACCTGCGCACCCCTATGAGCACTCAGGACATCGATTATCGGGTCGATGTGATGTCGTTGTACGGTGCGGAGAACATCTCGACCATTACACTGAATCGCACTTTCAAGATCGACTCTCTGGCGCCGATGGTAATCGACCAGAACATCCGTCGCTACGACCACCTTGACCCCTCACTCGCCCAGCCCATCCGCTTCGAGGTCTACGACCGTCCTTTGCTACCCCATCAACTGTCGCTGATGCTCTGGCGCTCCTGGCTTGATGATGCGGACTACAATGGCAAGACCAACGAGAGCGAGTTCCAAGCGATGCCTCTCACACCACCCTCAGACCTGTCCAACGCGCAGGGTAACTACACCTTCAGTCTCGACGACACCGATGGTCCGGTTGGGGGCCTGGTGGCTGGCTATGTGGCCGGTTCGGATGCCGCTGGGAATCTGGTCACCCGCGGCGGTGGACCCGGCCTCGATGAACAGTTGTTCACCTACCAGTTGAAGGCTGACCAACCTCCTTGGATAACGGGCGATGGTGGTTTCCTCGATGAGGGTGACCACTCTTGGCTGCACCCGGCCACGCGCTACGTGCTGAGCCTGCCTTTCGATGAACCGAATGGCATCTCAGATCTGTTATCGGTCGATCTGTCATTGGCCTCGAACTCTGTTATGGACCAGCTGCAGATGACTTGGAACCAGACCACTGGCAGGTGCACCACTACTTCGGATAACCTAGTGCTCGAAGGGTGCAGCGTCCGTGCGCGCCAGGGCGAGATCACACCGTTCACCAGTCAACTGGAGATGCGTGTCGAGTTCCAGATCAACTGGGGACTGCCTCATGAGGGCGACCTGCGCCGCGCCCCCGCGATGACCGTTCTCGACAGAGGGGGTCACGAGCACTGGCTGGAGCTGCCCCAACTGCGTTGGCGATTCTCCGCTGACCTGGCCATCATCTCCGAATCTGTCATCCTCGAGGTAGACTCAGGCAGCGTGCTTGAACACAGGGCCTGGGTGCCGCCGGCAACCGGACTGAACCTGACCGGATACGTCGCGTTCCAGCCGACCGGGTCTCCGCCCACCGTTCCGCTCAACGTCTCTATTCTGCTCGATGGCCAGCGCACGCTCATACCCACGACGGATGGCTTCTGGGAGGTACGCCTGCAGTCCCCGGAGATCTCGCAGAGCCATGCGCTCAGTTTCGAATTGAGCGGACTGCCCCCGGCGGCCAACGATGTGACCGACTCTGAGGCCTCGCTGTTCTGGATCGTCGTTGATGGGAATGCCCCTACTCCGATTGAGATGAATTCACCGCGCGTAGGTGTCGAGGTCCCTATGACGTCGCTATCCGCGTTGGAGATCGAGGTGGTGCTCAAGGAACAGGAACAACTCGACATCGACAGCCTCTATCTGCACTGGAAGGTGGTCCGAGCGAACCAACCGGGCGGCAGCGCGGTTCTCGCCGGAGACCTGCCGTTGTTGGTTGATGGTGTGGCGGTAGGTCAATCGATCATCGCCACCGCTACACTTGACCTCGCCAGTCAACTTCCTTCCGACGCCCACGTGGATAGTCTGCAACTGGCAGTCTGGATCGTCGGCCGCGACCTCGCTGGTAACGGTATGTACAGCACGATCGATTTCAACAGCGTTCGCGCACCTTTCGCCACTTGGGACATGGAACAGTTGGCCGCGGACATATCTCTCACCGAGGTGTCCTACTCGCGCACCGGCACCGTGCTCAGCGACCAGACTGTGATGGTGACCATTGAGTTACGGAATGGAGGCAAGGCTCCCGGTACCGCTTCCATTCTCGTCTACGAACTGGACGGGGACGGAAACAATCGCTCACTCACACCTCAACCGATCACGGTGGTCGTGCCGATGGACGAACGTGTCACCTACGACATCGACTGGATTCCGAAAGGGTCAGGTGAACAGTGGGTGGTGGTGTCACTCGACGGTAGCAAGTGGCTCACTGGAGATACCATAGATGTGGACTCGGGTGCTGCAGGAGGTTCGCTCGCCAATGCCTTCGAGGACGTCCCTATGTCCTACATGATACTGTTCAGCGGTCTGATCCTCATCCTGGCTGGTGTGGTGGCGGTGGC
>CALCOR010000117.1 GCA_937897085.1 uncultured euryarchaeote
ATGTTCAGATCCTCGCCCTCAGGATCGTAGAACCATCCCGCGAGTTCGATACTGGCTCCGACACCGCAGCGGTCCTGCGCCTGACTGTTCTCATCGCAGAAGATGACGTTCGTGCGCTGCCAAGTCTGCTCCTGTGTCACCGAGGTGCCGTCGAGCAGATCCACCGTCTCTCCCTCAGCGAGATAGATTGGAGCTAGGTTGTTGGCATCTGGTGGGTTATCGATGATGATCTCCCTCTGGACCCAACCACTGTACAATTGACCGTCCTTGGAGCGCGCCTGCACGAGATAGTGGAAATCGTGCACGAGCCTGCTGGTGTCCCAAGTGGTCGACCATGCGCCGTTGGGGGCGATGGTGGTGATGACAGAATGGGGCCCGGGTGGGCGCTCATTCATGGCGTCCTGTGGATCAAGTATCCTGATCTCGACCTTGGAAACCTCGCCATCCGTGTCGCGGGCAACTCCGGAGATGATCGTGTCCGGTCCAGCGCGGACGATTTGCATGTCATAGGGTTCGATCAGCGTGATGAGCGGAGGCGCATTCGTGTTGTCAATATCGAGGGTGACCTCGACTGGGGTGCACTCACCGATCACCCCGCGGCAGAACGATGAGTCGGACGCCCAGATGCGGAACGTCCAATCTGTACGCACTTTCGGCATCCCGGAGAAGTTCCAGTCCCACGACCATATCGGCCCCCCCAACACTGGTACCGTTGTCGTGTTGAACACCGATGAACTGATCTCGAAGTGGATATCATCGATGTCGCTACCATAGACTCCGTTGTACGGGTCACTGGCCGTCCCGCTGAAGGTGACGATGCCTGAATCGAATATCGAACCGTCCGTTGGCGTTATCAAGTGGATGACTGGGGCCATCGTGTTGAGTCTGATGGTGCGTGTCACGACTGGACTGTAGTCGACACCATCCCAGGCACGGAACTCGAATGTGTAGTCGTTCTCTGGTTCCAGTGACATGTCATACTCAAAGTGCCAGATGCGGAACGGCCGGTTATCACTGGTCACCTCACCGTTCGCGTTGCTGTCGTCCACCCCGTAACGGGTGTCATTCCATGAACTGGAGGCGGGCGTCTTGATCTCGATACGCTCGATGGTTCCCTTCTGCTCCCAGCGCGCTTGCTCATCGGTGGTGAATATCCCAGTGCCGATGTTTCCGTCCCATCCCGAGCCGGTGAAGTTGACCAAACGCTTGAATGAGTGGCCGTCGAGTTGAGAAACCGTGACTGTGGGCGCCATGTTGTCGAGGGAGACGACGACGTCCAAGGTCCCGGTCAGGTTGAACCAGTGCTTCTCGTAGCCCTTGCCGAACTTGTAGGTGGTCACGTAGTACTTCGACAACTCACGTGTCGCTGTCCCCTGCTGGCAATCAGGGTCAGCCAAGTCGTAAAGCAGGTCTCCGTCGTTGTCGATTCCGTCGCTGCAAGAATTCTCTCCCGGGTCCCCTGCGAAGTCGTTAGGGTTGTCACCATTGCCCCTGATGTCAAGATGGAAGTCCGAGGGGAGTGCCACCCATGGCGTGAAACCATATGGGTCAGTGTCCATATCGTACATGTCGTTGCCGTGCGCATCTTCCAGCAACACGGTCGCACCTCCAACGCGCACGCCGTTGACGGTGGCGCGGAAGCGCACTAGTTCTGCTCTCCTCAGTTGAACCGACCACGTACCAGCCGCTTGGGCGATATGTGCTTTGGAGAGGTCGAAGTTCGTCAGGTTGGCGAACGTCAACACCGTCGAGTTGTTCACCAGTTCGAGTGACAACGGGAAGTTGCGGGGCGGAATTATCTGAGTCGGGGCGAGGTCGAGTTTGTTACCCCAACCGTTGATTGGATCGGCGTCAGCACTGATCCAACGGAGTTCCATCGGATAGGTGGTGCTCGAAGTCGGATTGGGAATCAACTCGGACTGAACCGTGACCGAACTCTCTGAAATGTTGTACACCTGCGAGACGTTGCTCCAGGTGTTGCCCGAGAAAAAGGCGAGCGAACCGTATTGTGGACCGCTCGGTACGTCGTGCTGAACGACTCGTGCGCCCACTCCAGCAGCGGTGAACATGTTGTCCTGGACGTCGATAATCGCTCCAATCGCCCGGATGACATCACCTTGGGCGTTGTTCACAGTGTTGCGATGGATGCTGACACTGGAGCGGAACAGGTGGAACACAGGGCAGGTGAATTCGCCGTCCCACACCTTCTCACTCTGACACGTGCCGCTGACGTTACTGAAGGTGTTGTCCGCGAACCATCCCCGAGCAGGCTGTGGACCAGAGACAGTCCAGCCCTGGTCACCGAAGTGGTACTCGCCGATGATGACCGGTTCGCGGTTGATGTCCTGGAATGTGTTGTTGTCAGCGATGATGTCAACATAGCCGACACCCCAGATTCCGTTGTAGCCACCTATCGGACCGATGATGTTGCGACTGAACTGGACCTCTGCCAGCTCCGGGTAGTTCGATACGACCTGGATTCCAGACCCATCATCAGCCCCCTGCATCACGTTGTCCTCGAAGGTCACCAGAGCGCCGTCGTAGGCGGTGAGCGGTGAGTTGTCTGCCGTTGAAATGCTGTTGTGGTTAGCGAACAGTTCGTAGTCGTAGCCAAGAATAGTACGCCTTCCATTGACATCGATTCCTGTGCAATCCGTCTGGATCGTGTTGCTAGTTATCGACCCCGCAGAATCAGTGTAGCGATAACCGTAGTCGGCGCTGGATACCACACCGTGGTCGATGTTCAGGAACGACTTCTGCGCCCAGACGACGTGGCGGCCGTTGTCCTGCGAACTACATCCAGAGGAGGTGCCAGTGAATACGGGGCTGTCAAGAGTTACGGGGTTGTTCGGAGTACCCGCACCGTAAGCCTGGATGGCCTGTCCGAGCAGGGACTCGACGCTCCCCTCGACGCCGACGGTGAACGTACCACCGACGAAATGTGGTGAAGCGAGATCGATGATGAGCACGCTCGAGGTGTTGATGTCCACAAACGACAACGCGGTCGATGTCGGGCTGGCACCATCGAAGACCAGCGCACCATAGCGCACCTCTCCGATGTCGGTGGCGAAGCGAGGGATTCCATACGCATTCTTGAGTTCGAGGTGGTTCAACTTGGTCTGCTGCACATCGATGGTATCCCTGATCAGTATGCCTTCGTAGCAGGAAGCGTCCGCGTTGTAGAGCGGCTGGCCGTTGGAGGGGTTGATCAGCCAGTAGCAGTTGCCGCGGGCCGACCAGTTGCTCGGATCGCTCCAAGTGAATGTTACCTTGCTGGAGTTGCTCGCCATGCCATTCGCGCCGCAGCCGGTGTCACCTGCGCACAGATTTCCTCTCACGTGCAGGTACGTGCCGTTCGCCATGGTAATCGTCGTCCCGGGCTGGATGATCAGTTTCGCTCCAGGTGCTACTTCCACGATGCCAGTGACCGTATGCGATCCCTGCCATATCTCGGTTCCAGAGATGACGCCATTCTGGGTCTCATTCGCAGCGATGGCGGTTGGAAGCGCTAACAACAGCGCACTCAACGAGGTGAGCACCATCAGGCTCACCAGCGTAAAACTCTTCATTCGATTATCATTCATGTTCACATACTCCTGATGTGAGCGGCCGACGGAGGGACTGAATATAAGCAAGAAGGCTTGACGCAATAGTATTTGTATCAAATCATCTAAATAATATCAATATTTTCGACTCCCTTTTCCTAACATCGTATCAGCATCACTCATAAATATCAATAATTAGTATCAGTTTACAGTGGGAATATCACTATTTGACCAATGACTGGTTGTGAATTACCGGAATCAGGTGAGATGTCACGTGGAAGTGGCCAGTCTGACCTCGACCTCTTCGAGCCATGAGGTGGCGTTCAACACCCCATATCCGTAGCGTAGATGGTGCTCATCCTGCATCAGCGGACTGGGGTCACATGATTCAGCCAGAGCCTGCTTCACCAGGTCGATCGGTGCACGGTCACCCACTGCAGCCGGCTGTAGCGCGGCATGGTCTCGATGCCGCTCGAGAATCAATGCCAGCGCCCCTGTCACGAACACGGTCGCATCGCTCGTGCCATCGCTGCGTGACCAAGTCGCGCCCAGCTCTGTGGAGACGAATGTGGAGTGTATCATAACCCCTGGAGCGACAACCTCAGGCTTCTGGTCCGGTGTGAACCTGGTACTCCCATCCGCCAATGTGGTTGCGCCCGCACTGCTCTCCGACCACAGTGTCCGGTTGCGGTGCACTGCTCCGACAGCAATCACGTCATCGATATTCGCCGGAACGCTGACGTCTGGGTAATCCTGTCCCGCACCTCCATGGTTGCCAGCCGCCGCGACCACGAACACCCCGTTGTCCAGCGCATCAACCACGGCTTGCTCGGTGCGTGTCCCAAGTTCAGTCACGAAATCGGGCTTCCCCCCGAGACTCAGGCTGATGATGTGTGCCTGTTGCTCCAGCCAGCACCACTCGATTGCATCCGCGACAACATTCTCGTTCCCAGACGAGCCGTCGGCACCGAGCGCGGCAGCCACGATCAACTCGATTCCGGGGGCCGCTCCCGTGAACGAACCCTGAGCAGCGAGAATGCCGGTCATCATCGTGCCGTGCGAGTGGGTTGCATCATTGTCGTGCGGATCGCCTTCCGTGCCGTGGATGAAATCTCGGAAAGCGACCAGATTGACACCGGCCAGGTCCGGGTGGCTCATGTCGATGCCTGTATCCACCAGACATACCCGCACTCCGGCCCCTGTGAGGCCGATGGAGTTGAGGTCGCGGATACCTGTTTCCTCGTAAGCCCACTCTGAGTTGGGGATGAGTTCCTCGATGTAACTGGTGAGCAGGTTCTGCGTGACCAGCAGGACGGCCAGCAGGATGATGATGACCCACAACCCCCATGGGAGGATGAGTGGGGGGCGCGCTGGTCTGGCCGCGTCCGCCTTCTTCCATCCACCTGGGTCCAGGTCGGAGGGCAGTCCGTAGGCCTCAGCGGGGTATCCCGGGGCCTCGGGGTCAATCGCCGACAGCATTCTCGGTTCTTCGGGCTCGGGCAGGAACTCAACATCTTCCAGACCGAGTACCATCTGCTCCGCTCCGTACTACCCGGGGGGAGTACGCTTCATCCACTCTTCGCACCGGTGAGAGGTTCGATTACCCGAAGTGAGACCAACTCGGCGGTCAGAAAGGCGCGGCGCCAGTCATACCGGACCTGACTCTCCTGAAGAGGAGGAATCCAATTAGGAACATGGCGATGATGATCATCGGGACCCAGCTGTTGACGGATTCAGCCGGGGCGGTGGAGACATGGATGGTCTCTACCTGATTGATTACTGAAGATGCATCCAGATCATCCAGTTCCGAGACGGTGATGGTGAAGTTGAACTTCAGGTTTCCGATTTTCACTCCTTCTAGGTCGAGGAACAGCATGTAGTCGACTGTCTCACCTGCAGGAACGGCCTGATTGTCTGATTCGGTGAAGAGTTCGGGGTATTCGGGCATGTCAAGCCGTATCGACACCTCGCGTGCATCGACGAGACCGTCGTTTTTCACGCGCACGACGAACTGGTTGCGCGAGCCTGTGATCGCATCTCCTCCGCTGAAGGTGTCGATGTCCTCGAATGACAACAGAGGGCGAGCCGCCTTGACGACTATGGTGATCTGCGGGTAACTGGTGTTGTCCTCACTGCTGATGTTCAGGTGTAGCGTGAACGAATCATCCCCAGCGTCCGCAGGCGCGAACACGGTGAACGAGTAGGTCCGCGCCTCACCGCTGTTGTAGGGGGACTCTTGCGGCCCGGTTGCACTCCATCCCTCTGGCAGCCAAGACGTGTCAATCTCAAACTGGATGGTGTCATGGCCGTTGCCTGCATTCTCGATCAAGAACTCCACCCGCTTCTCTTCACCGGGGTAGACCCCAGTTGTGCCCTCGGGCTGCTCGAGCACGTTCACCTGGTAGGTCTGTGGAATGTGGACCGTCAACAGATGCTCGGTGTATGATCCGTCGGTATGGGTCAGTCTGAGCGTGATTCTGTGACCAGTATCCAGTGAGGTGGAATTACTGAGGTTTGCCGGTTGGACACGCATGGTGAGATCAAGGGTGCCCGCGCTGTCCAATCCAAGTTGAATCGTCTGCTCCTCTACCCATTGGATGGTGCCATTGGCATCGGTGCCATTGTGGAACTCGACCGACCAGTACTCGATGTCCTCGGCGGAGAAGACGGTCGTGACATTATACTCGTCAAGTGCCTCATTGCCTGTGTAATCGACCTCGATTGTGAACTCGATCACCTCGAACACATTGCTATCGTTCGATACCACGACATCGACGTCGTTGTTCAACTCCTCGTGCTGAGTTGCCCCCGTCACCGAGGTGACATTGAACTGAACTCCGTGGTCGAGGTGGCGGTTGAAGCGCAGGGTGTTGACCGGCGTCTCCTGCTCGGAGGCGACAGCAATCGACAGGCCGGCGCTGTAGGTCATGTTCAGCCCGTGTTCAAACGTCTGGAATTCACTCTCGAGGAACAATGTCCCCTCGGGTAACAACAGGTCTACGTTGCCTTCGGAATCGACGCCGATCACCCACTTGCGGTTGTCGCCCATATCAAGATCGATGGACGGTGTATCGAGCATCTCGGCACCCGGAACATTCGAGGCGCCGAGGTGATGGCTCTCGCCCTCGAAGTCAATCCATGAGGTGGCGATGTGCAGGATGCCGCCCGGCACCAGCGTCAGGTTCACCTCCGCGCCTTCGTGTACGCTCGCATCCACGAGCGCCACGCCGACCACGCCGGCGGCTTCGTTGGTGGCGATTAACACCCATTTGCCAGGTTCGATGTCCGCACTCCACGAGCCATTCCAGTCACCCTCGTTATCGAGTAGTTTTTCCGGTGTGTGGGAATCTCTCTCGATTCCAGTGTGCGGCACGAGCTGAAGGACAACGCCTTCAGAGATATCGTCCCACACCTCCATCTGCACGTAATCTATCAGGCCCACCACGGTGACATTGCCTGCCAGCAACTCCAGGTCGGTCGAGTTCGATGTTTCGGCGATGACGATTGTGGTGTTGACCGGGGCGAATCCGATACGGGTCGCCTCGATGGTGTAGTTGCCAAGAACCGGTACGAACAATTGCCAAGTTCCGAGTTCGCTGCTGGTCAAGTTGACGTCCTCTGGCAGACCGCCTCCGCTGACGCTGATGTTCGCACCTTCGACGCCTTCACCCTGATCGTATTCACCGTCGTCATCGAGATCCCAGAACAGGTTCCCGCCGAGGGTGACCCAATGCTCCAAGATGATCGAGCTGTTGTCCGGTGTCTGCTCTCCGTCGCTGAGTTCAGCCAAGGTCTGTGATTCGAGTAGCCAACGCTCCTGAGCGAACGTCGCGTTCAGGGACAGCGACCACGTTCCTGGCCAGATGTAGGCGTCGAGCACGCCATCCAAGTTGGTCTCAGG
>CALCOR010000118.1 GCA_937897085.1 uncultured euryarchaeote
GGATCGATTGGTGCACAAGACTCTCGGTGAGGCGGAAGCGACTATCGACGGATTGCCTCGGGTATTCGCCCTCGCTCGCAAGGATGAAGGAACAGTGGTGCCACATGAGAATACGAAAATCCGAGCTGGCGACCGTCTGGCATTCGCGACTGTCGGACAGCACACCTTCCGTCGCATCGTGCAGGCAGCAGGTCACGAAGAGCCAGAATACCCTGAACATCCGCGAGTCGCCATCTTCGGCGCGACACGTCTTGGAAAGCGTCTGGCGAAGTCATACCTAGGAGATGGCGCCTCAGTCACCGTGCTCAGCCCGAGTCTAGAGGAGGCGAACCAACTCGCTGGCAGTGATATTGGCAACGAGAAGGATATCGACGTCATGCATGGCGATCTGCAGGATGTTGATCTTCTCAATGAGTTGGAACTCGGCGACCACGACATCTCGATAGCTGTGCTAGAGGACGACCATGCAAACATCGCCGTTGCCATGCAGGCGAGCGAACTAGGAGTGCAGCGCTCGGGGTTGGTGCTCGATGACAGCGACCTTGCTCTGATGGTCAAACGCATCGGGCGAACTTACGCAGTCAGTCGCCGCAGGGTGGCAATCGATTCGATTCTACAGTATGTGCACAGCCGGGTCCCTGGCACGTACCACCTGTTGGCCAGTGTGCCCGACCTCGTCGGTATGACCGCGGTCATTGATTCAAACAGCGCGCTGATCGGAAAGAAGGTGTCATCGCTTGAACAGGAAGGTGGCAAGGGCAAGTGTCGTGTGGCGTTCATCGAGCGCAAGGGCAGGGGTGATGCGAAGACCAAACTGCGCGCCTCATCAGACAAGGAGTTCATGGAAGGAGACCGACTGCTGTTGTTCGTGCTGGTTGAGAGCATCGATCAGGTAGAGCGGGAGCTGATGAAGGGGCGTTGAGTCGATGCGTAAGGATATTCTCAGCCTCGTGGTGGGCTGGACGCTGATTCTACTCTGTATTCCGCTGACGATTGTCGGGCTCTCGACACTCATTCTAGGTGACGGATTCGATTTTGCACTCCGCGCATTCCTGCCGCCCCTGCTGCTCTCTGCAGTTCTAGGATTCCTGTTGAAGCACTGGGGCACGCGAGAGGACACCGATGAGCGACTGCGCGATCGTGAAGCATTCGCCGCTGTCGCATTGGGTTGGCCGGTTGTTGTTGCCATTGGTGCCCTTCCTTTCTGGCTGGGTGGGATGTTCAATGGGCCCACGGAACTGCTCGTTGGAAGCGCGGACCTGCGCACCATTGCTGGAGGATACGTTCGAGCCTGGTTCGAATCGATGTCTGGCTTCACAACCAC
>CALCOR010000119.1 GCA_937897085.1 uncultured euryarchaeote
GATAGAGGGGAGGATGGGGCGCAGAAAGACCGCGGCGCAGCCAACGAAGGATTGCTGGATACGCTTGCCGGAATCCTCGTCGAGCAGGGTCGCTGCGCAATCTACCCTGAAGGGACGGCGCACCTCGGCAGCCGGCCTGAGCGAATCAAGACCGGTCCGGCACGAATCATGCTGCGCGCCATCCGCCGCTCCAGGGAGGCCGGAGTTCCCGATCCAGCGCTGGTTCCAGTCGGCATCCACTACACGGACCAGAACAAGTTCCGCGAACGTGGCTTGCTGCAGGTCCACCCGCCGATGCAACTGCCACCGCTGCCCGAAGAAGATGATGCCCCTGAGCCAAGTCAGGAATTGCTTGCTGAGTTCGACGCGGCCGAAGCGGCCGACCGTGCATGGGTGCAAGCGGTCACTGGCCTGCTGGCAGTCGAGATGGAACGCACCAGTCAAGGGCTCGACAACTGGGATGACCGCAAACTGCTCTGGAGGACTCGTAGCCTCGTCTGGGTGCATCGAGCGCGGGCCGAAGGAAGGAAAGGCGCCCCAACCTATGCGGAAGCGGTTCTCGGGGCGCAACGAACACGCGCTGCGTGGTTGCACATGCTCGAGGAACAACCCGAACAGGCCGAGGGGCTCAGGGGTGAGGTCGCGGCGCATTCGGAGCGCATGCAGGAGCATGGTCTGAAGGAGTTCGAACTCTACGAGCGGGACTCACGACCCGGCTACTATGAACTGTCCAAAGCGGCGGTGCTGCTGGTCTGGTCGACAGTCTGGATCCTCGGTATGATGGCCTGGGGTGCGATGATCGGATCATACCCCCCTTACCGTCTGGCAGGCAAGTTGTCGAAACCATATGAGGAGAAGATGACGTATGCCTTGGGGACGTACAAGATAGCCATCGCGTTCATCCTGCTCCCTTTGTGGTGGCTGCTCATCTCCCTCCCAATCGCTTGGTTGATTACCACCCCATCGAGCCCAGTATGGTCCATTCCCAGCTATGGTGTGCTGCCATTGATCCAACCCCACCTGCTCGAAGTACCGCTGCTGTTGATGGCGGTGCTGCTGCTGTTCGGATGGCCGCTCAGCGCTCGACTGCATTTGATTCTCTGGAGGCGAGCGCTGCTCTCATGGAGGACCTGGCGCAGGTGGTTCCGGCTGCGCGATGGTTCGATTCCGTGGAAGGAACTGCAGGCCGGCCAGCACGATCTGGCGGTTCGCTTGGACGACATCGGGCGCTCTCTCGTGCTGCCCGGAGACCCCGACTGGAAGCCTCCGCCCACCGGGGTGGACGACCACGAAATGGTCAGGCTACGAACGACGCCCTGAGGTGCGGCTCGTGCGGGCATGACCTGCGCATGAGCGCGCGGCCTCTTCGCCTCCTTGAGGCGAAGCATCAATGAGCGGTGTCATCTGGGCAGCACTGCAAGGCGGCAGCGGATGCCCGGAGCCTTAGGGAAGCAAGAGCATGGTTCGTATCAGGGTCCCTATGCTCCCCGCTCCCGGCGAATTGCCGTGGTCGGCCAGCGTAAACGATACCGAGGTCGACATCCACGTCGAGAGCAACGCCATCCTGCTCGATGTTCTGCGTGACCAGGTCGGCACCCTTGGCGTCAAGCGAGGCTGCGACATGGGAACCTGCGGCTGCTGCTCGGTGCTGGTAGACGGTGAGCCACGACTCTCCTGCCTGATGCTGGCTCACGAGGCTGCCGGCTGTGCTCTAACCACTGTCGAAGGGCTGGCTGACGGTCACCATCTGCATCCGATCCAAGAGACGTTCACCACCCATGGCGGGAGCCAGTGCGGCTTCTGCACACCCGGGTTCCTGGTGGTCATCTCGGCGCTGCTGGAGGAGAATCCAGAACCGAATGAAGCCGAGATCAAGGCGGCCATCGACGGCAACCTATGCCGCTGCACCGGCTACCAGCAGATCGTCGATTCGGTGCGAGCGGCGTCGATGATCATCACCTCGGGTAAGAAGACTGCAGATGCCACCGACCCCATGCCTGACCCACACCCCGGGATGCCGACGGTGGAAGTCGAATCCGAGGAATTGGAGGTGGTTCCGGATGAGTGACGATGACGAGATGGTCGGCTACAAGCAGCAGCCGGGCAAACTGCCGTTCGCTCGTCCGGGCAGTGGTGGTTCCGAGAAGTTCAGTGAACTGCGGGACGAGTCACGCATCCCTGAGAGTCAGGGCGGCACTCTCGCCCAGCCGCAGGGCGCCAACCGCCATGACTCGCTGATTACAGGCGCAGCCATCGGACGGCGCACTCCGATGGTGGACAGCCGTTGGAAGGTGATGGGCCAAGCGAAGTACGGAGACGACATCAGATTACCCGGCGAGTTGTTCGGCAGGATCCTGCGCTCGCCGCACCACTACGCTCGCATCAGGTCGATCGACACCTCGGCCGCCGAGGCACTTCCGGGAGTGGTTGCAGTGTCCACCGGCAGCGAGGCGCCTGCTTGCTTCGGCGTGTTGCCGGTGACCAAGGACGAACATGCGATGGCTCAGGAGAAAGTGAGGCACGTCGGTGACCTGGTAGCGTGTGTGGCGGCAGAGGATGAACTGACGGCGTTGGAGGCATTGAGACTCATCGAGGTCGACTACGAGGTCCTCGATGCGGTGCACGACATGCGCGACGGACTGAAGGATGCCGAGGAGCCAATCCACGACCGAGGCAAGTATCACATCGGTGATTCCAATGTGCAGAAACGGGTCTTCCAAGAGTTCGGTGACATTTCTGGGATGCGAGATTCGGCGGTGGCCACGCACACCTCTGACTGGTATTTCGCCGGTGCGAATCATGGGTTCACAGAGCCACACGCTGTCGCCGCTCACTGGGAGCCGAATGGAAGGCTGACGCTCTACACACCGCAACAGGTTCCGCACTACGTCCATCGGGCGCTGGCTGACGTGCTCGACATCCCGATGCACCAAATCAACGTCTACCGCACTGCCGTGGGTGGTGGATTCGGGGGCAAGTCCGACCCGTTCCCGCACGAGATGTGCGCCGCCATACTTGCTCGCAAGTCGGGGCGGCCGGTTCGCATCACCTTTGATCGCGACGAGGTGTTCTACGTCAATCGCGGCAGGCATCCCTCACGCCTCGGGATGGTGATTCATGCTGACAGCCAAGGCAGATTGTGCGGCATGGAGACGGACGCGCTGCTCGATGGCGGCGCGTTCGCCTCGTTCGGGCATGTGACCACCTACTACAACGGCGTGCTGCACACCGCTCCCTACGAGATCGGGGGGTTCCACTACACCGGTACACGGGTGTGGACCAACAAGCCGGCCAGTGGTGCGATGCGCGGCCATGGTGCCGTCAACTCTCGCTGCGCGGTCGAGGTCGGCATCGATGACGTGTGCGAGCAGTTGAGCGTCGACCCAATCGACTTCCGGCTCGCCAACCTGCTGCCACCGATGAGTCGCACCATCACCGGGTTCCGCATAACCAGCATCGGGATGCGAGAGTGCCTCGAGCGGGTGCGCCGGGCCTCAGACTGGGATGACCGCTTCCGCAAACTTCCTCTGGGACACGGATTGGGCATCGGCTGTGGATTCTTCATCTCCGGCAGCGCCCTGCCGATTCACTGGGAGCCGAACAAGTTCCCGCACGCCACCGTCCACCTCAAGGTGGACATGGACGGCGGGGTGACCGTGCACACCGGAGCTGCTGAGATCGGTCAAGGCTCGGACACAGTCGTCGCGCTGGCCGTCGCCGAGGTGCTCGGACTGCCGCTGGACATGATTCGCATCCGCTCGCGGGAATCGGACACCTCTCCAGTCGATCTCGGCTCCTATTCCAGCCGTGTGACGTTCATGAACTGCAACGCGGCGATCAGCGCGGCCATGGAGATTCGCCAGGAACTTCTCGATGCCACCTCGATGATCACCGGTGCACCAACGGAACGGCTGGTGATCGGGGATCGCAGGATATTCAGCAAGGACGACCCGGCGGTCGGAGTATCGTATCTCGAGGCGCTGCAGAAGGCGCAGGAGGACCGCGGTGCGCTGGCCTCCTCAGGCGCCTATAGAACGCCACCCATGGGCCGAACCCACAAAGGAGCAGCCGCCGGTTTGGCACCCGCATATTCGTTCAGCGCGTACGTCGCTGAGGTGAAGGTCGACGTCGAGACCGGCCAGACTTCCGTGCTCAAGGTGTGGGCGGCACACGATTGCGGCAAGGCGCTCAATCCGCTGGCTGTCGAGGGGCAGATGATTGGCTCTATCCACATGGGGATGGGGCAGGTGCTCTCTGAGGAGATGCGCTACGGTCGTTCGGGCAACCTGCTCAACGCCGACCTGCTGGACTACAAGATTCCCACCGTCCACGAGATGCCAGAGGTCACGCCGATCATCGTAGAGAGCAACGACCCAGAAGGGCCGTTCGGGGCGAAGGAGGCTGGAGAAGGTCCGCTGCTCCCTATCCTGCCCGCCATCTGCAACGCAGTCTACGACGCCATCGGCATTCGCATCCACGAACTGCCGCTCGCACCCGCGCTGGTGCACAGGGAGATCGAGAAGCGCTGCAAGGAACTGGGAATCGACGACCCGCTCGACCTACCCTCACCGGACCTCGAACACTCGCCTCTGCACCATGTGCTCAGGGAGCGCGCCGACGAGCACTCCGTGCGTGACTTGGAGCGCAAACTGGACGGCGAGCGCGATCAGTATCACAACGGCGCCCTGTTCGGCCTCGATGCGACCATCCCCGCCGATGAGCAGGACGACTCATGGACGGCGGTGGTCCTGCCAGATGAACAGTATCTCGAATCACCACGTCTGGCGGGCAGCGCTTGGCTGCATGTAGAGCGCCGCCATCAAGGAGGTGATGCGTGATGCGCATGCCACCGTTCGAGCTGCATCTCCCAGAATCACTGGATAGTGCGATGACCATAGCTGGAGAACTCGCAGATGAGGACTGCGACTTCGATTGGATCGCCGGGGGCACCGACCTGCTGCCCAATTACAAGTGGCACCTGAACTCAAAGCCGCACGTGATCTCGCTGGCGAAGGTGAGCGAACTCTCGACCCTCGAGCCCACCCACATCGGTGCCATGGTCCGCCTGCAGGCGCTGGCGACCTCGGATTCCTGTCACCCTCTGCTCCGGCAGACCTCCGGCACCATCGCCTCGGTGATGATCCGGCGCTCAGGAACGGTTGGAGGCAACATATGCCTCGACACCCGCTGCTTCTGGTTCAACCAGGGTGAAGAGTGGCGGCGCTCGATCGACTGGTGCATCAAATGCGATTGTGGGACCGGCGCTGACTGCCGTGTGATCTCCCACCAGAACGAGTTGTGCGTAGCCACTTACCAAGCAGACCTCGCGGCATCTCTGCTCGCTCTTGATGCGACCATCCACCTGGCTAGCCCCGATGGTTCTCGCTCGCTGCCGCTGGCCGAGTTCTTCCAAGAGGACGGCATAACTCGCAATGTGCTCAAGGATGGAGAGATGGTCACCCACCTCACGCTTCCCGATGACGCCGAGGATTGGCAAGGAGACTACCAGAAACTGCGTCTGCGCGAATCGTGGGATTTCCCTGAAGCCGGAATCGCCGCCGCATGGAAGATCGATGGAGATGGTAACTTGGACGGGCTGCGCGTCGCCTCCACTGCGTTGGAATCGATACCGCGGTTGCATCAAGAACTGGCTGATGAGGCGCGTGAAGGATGGGCTGGAGTCGAGAGTGTGAATTCCTTGGCGGTAGCGGTACAGAAGGCCGTCAAGCCTGTGAACAACACCTGGTTCCCTCCCTCATACCGGAAGAAGATGGTGCGCGTGCTGACCCGCAGGGCGCTGGCGCCGCTGGAAAGAGTCGAGGCTGCGAACTGAAGAGGTGAGAAGATGCGCATACCCCAACTGCTGACTGCTCTCCTCTTGCTGGGAATGCTGGCAAACGTACCCGTCGCTGCACAGGAGGTGCCTATTGGTTGGGAGATGGGCCTCACGCCCGCACCCGGGAGCGAAGAGACGAATTTCACTCTGGGAGAGAACGGGGAGGTTGGGCTATCCTTCTGGGTGCGCAACGACTACGACACGAACAGCATCACTGTGACCATAGAGTACGATCTTCCCTTCTCCGCCGACGTGAGCGGCCCGGACGAGGTCGAGGTCGGCGCAGGTGACAACGAGACGTTCACGTTCACCGTCAAGGATGTGACAGTAATCGACTTCGACGCCGGGCAGTCAGATGATTACGAGGTGGAGGGGCGCCTCGCCTCCTTGGGCAGCGTCCCTGCCCCCGCACCCGATGTGGACAACGACAACGAGGGCATGTTGGTGATTCCACATATCGTTGGTCTCGACCTCTCTCTTGAGGACCCTTCCGGGGCATCCAACGCCGGTACCGCAACCGAATTGACCGCAGTGGTGACCAACAACGGCAACGCTCCAGACTCGGTCAGGGTGGCGACCGTCGATGACACCTGTCCGCTGCTTGAGGTCAGCGGCGAGCAGGCACTGCTCGGCGTCAGCATCGCCAAGGGGGGCACACATACGGTCAACCTGACCGCCAGCGCATCTCCAAGCCATCCGACGAAGACCTGCAGAATCGAACTGTCGATTCAATCCCAAGGAGACTGGAACGTCGGCACGTTGCGCACTGCCGACAGCGAGGAGATCACATTGAAGATCGAGTCAGAGCCGGTTGGTGGCAGTGGCGGTGGCGGCTCTAGTTCAGGCGATGGTGATTCTGACGACGGCGATGAGATCATCTCGAGCAACTTCGCGCCGCTGCCCATCTGGCTGCCTCTGGCTGCGCTCGCCGGAGCGGCGATGTTGCGCCGGCGGGATTGAAACCGGCATTCCACCACCTCTCCGGGGCCGTAGCGGGTTACCCGCGCCGCGCCCGCCCGAGTCACCCGATGAGAGGGATGATACTGAAAGGGGTCTGTTGAAACCTCGCAAGAACCGCCCAGAGGGCGCAATCGTGCTGCCCCAACCTATATTTGCAGAACTTCATTCCCGCGGCCAGCGAGTGTACCATTGGTCTGGGTAACACTTTCAGGGATGTATGAATCAATGGCTGAGGAGTCTGAATCCAAGAGCCATTTCGGCACCATCATCGGTGCTGTGTTCGCCGTCCTGATTGTCACCATGCTGCTGACGATGACATTGGTTGCCGCCAACAAGCAGACCTACTATTCAGCCTACGTTTCCAGTGGTGACGATGAGCGAGAGATTTTCGGTCAGGTGACCGACATGCGCAACACTCTCGCTGATGATGAGGGATACGAGATCGCCAACACGATGTCCACCCCGATGCTGGTCAACGACTGGAAGGATCCGCACCGCACTCTGCTCGTCATCGCCGACCCAGAGAAGCCGATCGATGAAACCGAGGCTGACTCCATCTTCCGCTTCGTCACCGAGCGAGGGGGCAAGGTCGTCGTAGCTGCAGACAACACGAACGCCAACCGGCTGGCCGCCAAGTTCGGCGTGACCTATCTCGGAGACCCACTGCTCGACAAGTTCCAGACATGGACCACATTCACTGACGAAGGCTCGAGCGGTGCCGAGAACTGGGGACAGGTGTGGGCGCTCGCATCCGTTCGCGAGGATGTCAACAACGACAATTGGGCTGGCGGCGGATTCAAGCCGCCGGGCTGCACCCAGACGCAGATAGACAATGGCGAGGTAGACGGCTGCCGTATGCCTGTGATGTTCAAGTCACCCACTGCGATGCGCTGGGAGTCTGTCGCCACCGACAATGTGGAGCATCCCGATTACGTTCCGCGCTTCGTGCGCACACTGGCTATGGCTAGTGACACTGCCTGTGTCGACAGGATGGGCTCGAATGGTTGTGACGACCCACGCAACCCAATCAGCAACCTCTCGCTCGTCCTGCGCATCGATTACCCCCATATCGAGGCGAATGACCTACGCCGGCTGGCTGGTGAGGACGGCTCGACCTACGGTTCTCTCGATGTGACCGGATCAATCGTGTTCATCTCGGATCCCGAGCCCATCTCGAACCGCTTCTGGGACGCAGACAGGGCATCAGAGACAGATGTGCGCCAGACCTGCGACACCGAGTTGATTGCCTGCTGGCAGCGTCAGTTGTCCGGTGACAGCGCCTGGAAGGGAAACGAACTCTACTTCGCCGCGCTGATCTACGACATGATGGAGTTCGACAACGAGATGCTCCCCTATTCGATTCGCTTGCAATTCAGTGAATTCCGCATCGTCTTCGATGAGAGCAGGCACGTCACTGGAGCCCTCTCGAACCCGTTCATCGAGACGATGAGCACCATCGTGCTGCTCACCTCAGACGACTTCCTCAAGTGGTTGATCGTGCTCAACCTGCTACTTCTCCTGCTGGTCTCCATAATGGTGGTTCCAGAAAAGGAGAACTGGCGTCATGTATTCGACCTCACCCGCTTCCGCGAGCGCCCAAACAAAATCGACCCCGAGTCATACCAGCAGCGCATGCGCGAGGCGCTGATGACCAAGGTGAGGCTGTTCTATGACCTTACCAGAGACGAGATGGCGCTGAAGACACCGGCTGAGACGCAGTCGATGATCGGCGACCCGAGGCTCGTCGAACTGGCGTACAGCCAGCAGAGATCCTATTCCCCGGAGGAGAAGCGACAGCTGTTGCAGACAATCCGCAGATGGGGGAAGAAGTGAAAAGAGAACAAGAAGGAGAGATGAAAGATGCAAACACCGCCACCCCCACCCGGAGGACAACCCGCAGCGCCCGCCGCAGCCACACCACCACCACCAGCTCAGGCTGGTGCGGTGCAGGCTGGATATCAGGCCCAAACGGCAACTCCCCGGCACGAAAGTAGCCCTGAAGTGAAAGAACGACTAGCCGCAGTAGGAGCGATTGGACAAGCAATCTGTGCTGAGGTCGCGAAAGTGATCATCGGTAAGGGGCACGTGATAGACAACGTGTTGATTGACATCCTGTCCAACGGTAACCTCCTGTTCGAGGACTATCCTGGACTCGCGAAGACGCTGATGACGAACACGTTCGCCGACGCGCTCGGTTGTGATTTCAAGCGTGTGTCATTCACGCCTGACCTGCTGCCAGCAGACATCACCGGCACGAACATCTACGACGCCAAGAAGGGCGAGTTCACATTCAAGCCGGGACCTATCTTCTGCAACCTGTTGCTCTCTGACGAGATCAACCGTGCTCCGCCTAAGACGCAGGCTGCTCTGCTCGAGGCGATGCAAGAGAAGCAGGTGACCATCGGAACAGTGACCCACAAGTTGCCATCGCCTTTCCTGACGATGGCGACACAGAACCCGGTCGAGCAGGAGGGAACCTACCCACTGCCCGAGGCTCAGTTGGACCGATTCATGTTCAAGATGAGCGTCGGCTACCCCGACCGCGCTGATGAGGACGAGATTCTCGCCCGACGTATCGAGCGCAAGAAGGACGCCGTTGACGTCGAGGTCATCACCGACCCACAGCGTGTCGTCGCCATGCAACAAGCAATCGAAGACATCTACGTCGACCCCGCTGTGCGGATGTACATGGTCGAGCTCGTCGCCCGCACGCGAGAGGACCCCCGTGTGCTCGTCGGCGCCTCACCCCGTGGTTCGCAAGCGCTGCTCAAGACAGGACGTGCGGCTGCCGCGATGCGCGGGCGTGACTTCGTGACGCCGGACGACGTGAAATCGGTGGCCACGCTGGCCATCTCGCACAGACTGATTCTGAAGCCGGAGCACCAGATCAAGGGACTCGAGAACGAGGAGGTCATCCAGACCATCCTAGGCCAAGTTCCGGTGCCCACGGTCTGAGCCGGACTTGGGGGATTACCCGAGGGAGGGAGGTGAGCAAGGGTGTGGTCCCGGAAATCTGCCATGTTCGGCAGTCTGGCGATTGCGCTCTACATGCTCGGCCTCACCCTGCGCAACCAACAACTCGTGACCGTCGCGGTGGTGCTGCTCTCCTTCCTGACCTGGGCGGCGCTCAAAGCTGGACACGCCGATGTCGCGGCCAGTGGACGGCGGCTCGAAGAAAGGACTGACGAGGAAGCAGGTGTGAGCCTCTCCAACCTGTCGGCGATGCGAAAACTATCCTCCGCACGAGTGTTCGAGGATGGGGAGGTCGAGGTAACTCTGAAGGTGCAGAACCACTCGCCGCTGTCCAAGGTTCTCGAGGTGCGCGACAGTCTGCCTGAAGTGATGCGCATCAAGAAAGGAGCCAACTACATCCTGATGGAACTGGGGCCGCGACGCGAGACGATGATCGAATACACGGTCGAATGTCCCCTGCGTGGCTTCTACACCATCGGCCCGGTTGCCGTGCGCATACAGGACACGTTCGGATTCTTCCACCGAGAGAAGGAATTGCACGTCTACGACGACTTCCTGGTGTTCCCGAAGACCGAGGATCTCAAGGATGCGTTCGTGAAGAGCAAGGTCCCGAAGATCTTCACCGGCGCGGTGAACATCCGCCAGCCCGGACCAGGTTCGGAGTTCTACAACCTGCGCGAATACGTTCCCGGCGATCCGATGAAGTCGATCAACTGGAGCGCATATGCGCGCATGGGCAAGATGATGGTCAACGAGCGCGAACGTGATGCGGTCAGCGACATCATCCTCATCATTGAC
>CALCOR010000120.1 GCA_937897085.1 uncultured euryarchaeote
GCGACATCTTCGACGAGGTCGACGGGATGCAGTATGTCCGAGCGCCAGCGGGGCATCTCGACGATGTATTCGTCCTCGCCCGCCGCCGCCTCTGCCCAGCGTTCGCGCCGCCGCGGACCATCGGTGCTCACCCGGCGGCGCACCAGCCTGCCGCCCATCCTGTCCAGAGCAGCGGCAACCTGCTCATCGCTGAACTCGCGACCGAGAATCTCTTCGAGCAGCGACTTTGGAACTCTATGCTCGTGCGGGCGTCCTTCAGGTGAGTCGAACTCCGCGCCGTCCCATGAGGTGATACGCACCGTCTCCACAGTTCCTCCACGGGCTGCGAACGCCAGACACGTGAGCAGTAGCGAAGCCTCGCAGGACCGCTCGTCCCATCCGGTGACATCGATGAAGAAGTCGCGGGTGTCCTCTGTCACAGTGGTGTGCCTGCCGTTGATGATCGGTGGGAAGGAGAGAACCGCTCCGGTCGCATCCAGAATGACGGGAAACCGGTCGTAACCCTCCAACAGATGAGCATAATCCACACCCTTCGGATGCTGTTTCAGGATCTCCCGAATTGACAGCGGTTCTGACATCGCCAATGGAATGAACGAGTAGTCCTCGGGAACCGTGATCACCTTGAAAGGCGGCCTCAATGAACCGAAGTCGTGGACACCTATCGACGAGCGTTTGCGCCCTCTGCCAAGTGCGAAATGCAGTTTCTCCTGATGGTCCATCAGACCTTGGATGAACTGGCCCTGCTCCTCCATCGTGTCCCCGGTGTCGACTCCACGCACAAGCGCCGCCAGGATGACCGGACGTATCTTCTCCAATGAGGGATCGACACCCATGGTGATGCCACTGCTGCGGGTAGCGAGCCGCGGTTCTGCTGGCGCTCCATGCAGGAAGGGGCGCGCAGCGTGCGCCATCGTCTCGGCCGAGAGCAGGTCGGGGCGGTCGGGGAACACCTCGATGTCAACGGTCTCATCATCACAGTTCTCGACGGAGCAGCCAATCAGCCCGAGCTTCTCCGACCAGAGTTCAGGAACGTGCTCGATGCCGAATCGCGCTTGGATGTCGCGCAACACCGAGTGCTCGAAGGTGACTGTGGGCATGGGTCATCCTCCGAATTGAGCGCAGGGACCGCCGCCTTCACCTCTTCGCTGTTCACTGCCCGAGCCATTGTGGGAGCGGGCGCTCCCAGCCGGCGAGTCTGAGTCCACTCACGCTGGCGGTGTCGTGATCGAGTGCGCGCAGGTGGCGTCGGTTCAACCGATCGATCCCATCTTCGCCGAGTTCGATGAGCCAACCCCTGATTCCAGAGTTGATTCCAGCCAGCCAGGCTTCCACAGCCTCCGCCCGTCCCTTCTGCGACGATGGCGCCGACGCATCGGCTGTGAAGGGGTCGGCGACAGTCAGATTGGCGCCTGCGGCGGCGGCGATGAGCAGATCCGAGGCGGCCGGGGACCAAGGCAGGTGAATCGAGCCGCTGACCCCGTGGGCTGCGAGATCCTGCTCTCGGCCTGACAGGGCGATCACCGGCAAGGCCGCCGCCGCTGGCAGCATCGCGCTGCTGGCGAGTTGGATGCATGCACCGTCGCAATCGAGGTCGTCAGCCAGCCGGTGCACTTTCTGGACTCTGGTCAGATCACCGGAGAGAATCACCGGCTTGTCATCCCCCAGATGGGAGCGCACCACCACCAGCAGCGCATCTAGTTCAGCATCGTTGAGCGGAGGCAGGTCATGGATGGAGACCACCGCACCGGCGGCGGCCTGGAGGTCGGCGGCGCACCCCGTCAGGTTGCTCTCATCGACCAGCAGCAGGTCGACCGCCCGTGGTGCCGAGCGCACCAGGCAGGGTTGGAGGGAGAGCAATGTGCCTTTCAGGCCCTTGCCATCGTCGAGCAGTGGCAGCACAGGGAGAGGCAGGAGCACAGCACCTTTCTCGGAATTCCTGTTCGAAATGAGAGTGAGCAGGTCGAGCGGCGCGTGTTCATGCAGACGAGTGCCGGTGGCGCTGACCAGCGAGATGCCGCTGAAATCGGAATCTACGCCGGCTGCGGGCGTTTCTGCCGTTGTGGGCGTGTCCTCATCCGTGCGGATGCAGACAGCGTCAGCCGCCACCTTGAGGTCGAGGTCATCGAGCAACTCGTTGACATCTTTCAACTCCGCCTTGGTGAGCGTGTTCGAGATTGCACCTTCTCCTGCTGGAGGGCAGCGCCCGTTGACGATGATTCTACCACCTGACATGTTGCAGCCGACATCGCCGTCCACATCTCCGATGACGACCACCGTTCCTCCGGACATCCCTGCTCCACAGCGTCGCCCGGCCGAACCACGCACGATGAGGTTCCCCCCGCCCATGCGCGCGCCCACCTCGGCGCCGGCGGATCCCTGCAGAACGATGCGTCCGGATGCCATCGCGTAACCGGCTCTGGCGCCGCAGTCCCGCTCAACGATCAGCCTACAGCCGTCGTTCCAGGCACCGAAGTAGCCCGCCGCCTCACCCTCGAGGATGAACGAGCCACCAGAAGCGCAAACCGCCACCATGTCGGCGAGATTGCCGAGCATGCGCACACGCGCTCCTTTCGGGATGTGGGGGGCCACGCCCATCTCGCCTTCGTGCGGTTTCGGATCGTCGCCCTTACCCCATCCAATCTTGATCGCTCGGTCGAGTTCAAGTGCCCGCGCGAGCAGATCGGAGAACTTGCGATTGAGTGCGACACTCTTGCTAACCTCCTCGCGCATAGGCAATCCTCACCCACCCTGCTCATGCAACCGCTCTTGATGCTGACGCCCGTGCAATAGCCAAGGAATCCGGTTGTGCGGCCGCACGCGCACGCGGGTATCCGCCCTAAGGGCGGACGTGCAGCCTCGGGGAATGCTTGATA
>CALCOR010000121.1 GCA_937897085.1 uncultured euryarchaeote
AGGGTGGTAGGCTTCGGCCATGCGCTCATGGGTCGCATCGATGATATCGGGTGCGGTGATGCTGAGGTTGAACACCTGTACCGGACGCCACTTGTTGACCTCGACCTGCAGCGCTGGCTCATGGCTGCCGAGCACGAGATTGAGCAGGCTGCGGTCCCAATCCTGTGGGATGCACTTGATGTCCTCGAACCAGTAACGGTTGTCGATCTCCACCTGTTCTGGTGACTCCTCCAGCCCGCGAACCTCCACTGCTGCCGATTGAACAGCCTCCCAATCCTCGTCGCTGCGGAAGTTGTCCCGTGTGAGCACGGTTTTTCTGACAGTGTCCGATGAGAACGCCTCACCGTTCACTAGGCGCAGCATGATCTCGGCCGCCTCCCAGAATATCTGGCCGCGCAGGGCAGGCCACGCCGCCTCTTCGATGGCGTCACGTGGAACAACTCCGTAGGGGGAGGCCATGAACTGGAAGCGGCCGGCGCTGAAACCGACGTGCAGGCGACGGTCATCGCCGTTGGCCTGGCGCAGGGCGCAGGAGTTTCCGATGCGCTCGGCGGTGGCGACGGGGCCACCGTTGGCCAAGATGCTGAGCACTGCCGAGCCCACCTCGATGCGCTTCGTCCGGTGGAAGGAGAGTTGCGAGAGTTGGAAGAAATCGGTGCACAGGCCGACCTCTCCTTCCCAGTGCGGAATCACCGGGTTTCGGTTGCCTTTCTGGGTCTCGGTGGAGAGATGTGCCTGAGCGAGCCAGGCGACTCCGTAGCCCGCTTCGTCGGCGACCTCCAGCTGTTCGAGGTAGTTGGCGAGCATCGTCTGTTCGTCTGGGCAGTAGCCGGTCGAGTCCGGCGTCTGGCTGATGGAGAAGAAGACGTCGAACTCCACGCTTTCACCTCAGATGGAGCGCATCCTGCCACCATCCACGGCGAGTGATACTCCTCTGATGGCTCCTCCCGCCTCTGTGCACAGGAAGGCGATGGCAGCGGCGGTCTCGGACGGGTCGATGAGGCGCTCCGCTGGGACGCCAGCGAGCCATTCCGCCTTGACCTCCTCGGGATTGATGGCGCGTCTGGCAGCGACCTGATCTGCCAGCGAGGCGAGGCGGCCGGTGTCGGTGAATCCGGGCAGGATGTTGTTGATGCTCACGCATGCGGGAAGTTCGGTGGCGAGTGTTTTCGACCATCCAGCCATCGCTCCGCGCACGGTGTTCGACACACCGAGGTTGGCGATCGGCTCGCGCACAGAGGTCGAGATGATGTTCACGATGCGACCGTAATCCGCCTCGACCATTCCTGGCAAGCACGCCTGCACCATCCGGTGCGAGGCGAACAGGTGCCGGCGCAGCGGCTTGAGGAAGTCGTCCTCATCAGCATCGAGCAGCGGTCCGGATGGCGGGCCGCCTGAGTTGTTGATCAGGATGTGAACGGGTCCGTTCTTCTCCAAATAGGGCGGAATGGTGGTGTCAAGCCCGCGTGTGTCCTCGAGATCGAGCGGCAGCACGACGGCAGCAGGAGCACCCATGGAGAGGCATTCGTCAGCCAGTTCGACCAGTTTGTCGGCGGAGCGGGAGACTAGGGTGAGCGAAGCGCCAGCGGCGGCGAGTGCGAGTGCGGTCGCACGTCCGATGCCCGAGGATGCTCCGCAGACCAGAGCGTGTTTTCCAGCGAGGGCGTCGGGTGCCAGCGGTGAGGTCACTTGCATGGTTTCACTTCCTGTTCAATCGACGTAGTGGGCGTATGTCTGGTCGGCGAGTTTCTGACAAACGACCTCCAGCACCTCTTCGGGTGCGTTGCGGAAGGTGGGGTGTGTGCTTTCACCTTGTGGCCGGCGCATCTCGTCCCACCTGCCCTCTTCCCAAGCGAGCAATGCCTCCTTCATGAGCACACCTGCCAGTACCAGAGTGTGGTAACACAGGTCCTCGTAGGTCATGCCGCGCTTCACCGGGAACTCGCGGCGCATGAGCAACTCCCCGGTGTCGATCCCGTTGTCGCAGAAATGGGTCGATGAGCCGATGGGGATGTCATGGTAGACGGACCACGCCGGGGAAGCGGAGCCGCGGCAGTCCGGGAGCAGTCCCGGGTGGCAGTTGATGACGCCGTCCGATGGGTGCTCAAGGATGTCGCCGCGGATGATGCGCGTGCCGCCGAACACGATCAGGTCGAGTTCCAGGTCCTCGATGTGCGGCATCACTTCGGCCGAGTTGTGGATGGGCACCGTCACGTGCGGGACCGAGATTCCTTCCGACTCCAGTTCCGCCAGTTGGGCCGAAACCGTGGGAGCCACAGGGTTGCCGGAGATTCGTGCCAGGAACTTCTCCCGCTCCTCGTCGCCGATGGCCGAGTCCTCGGTGATGACGATGGCTGGGACGAAGCCCTCCGAGAGGATCTGGCGCAGCATCTCGCGGCCGTAGGGGTGCTCTGAGAGTAACAGGTAGGCGAACACCGGCTTGGTCATGTGACTCATGCGGCGCAGGCGCCGTTGATACCCGTCATTTTCGGTTGCAA
>CALCOR010000122.1 GCA_937897085.1 uncultured euryarchaeote
GCCTGCACGGCATAGATCGTAGAGATATTCGTGAGGTAGCCTGGTCCCGCCTTCAGCCCACTTGGCGATGAGTCGCGCTTCGACCTTGCGCACAGCCTCCTCCTCCGGAATTGTCCTATTGGTGATTCGATTTTCCAATTGGGTTTCTTCTTCTGCTGACAGCGAGCGCCAGTCGTCGATCTCCGTGTAATGAGAGTAGGCGACGAGGTTGAACAGGTCCTCCTCGAGATTGGCCCCCGTGCAGGTGATCGCCTTCACCACCCCCTTGCGGATGGCCGGGGCCAGTGAGCGTCCGATTTCCGCTGTTGACATGGCGCCAGCGAGCGTGACCATCAGGCTGCCACCAGCATCGATGAACTCTGACAGCGAGCGCGCCGCTTTGGCCAGCTCACCGGCGTTGAAGTGGCGATAGTGTTCGTCAACGAACTCGCGCACGGACATTCAGTCATCTCCGTTCAGGAAACGGTCGAGCGCCTGGCGTCGTAGGAGCCTGATTTCGGGAATCGCTTCTGTCAAGGTGGCATGGATGTGATCAGCAATGACCTCTGCATCGCACCCTCCGCAGGTGAACGCATCGATGGCCAACTGGCCTGAGTCTGCGTAGCAATGAGCGCTCACATGGCTCTCATCAATGAGCACGACCGCAGCGAATCCCTCTGGGCTCTCGCTGCCGTCGAATGCCTGCACATGCGCGTGCACCTCGCGAGCTCCCGCGAGCCGTGCCCCTTCCCGAAGAACCTCAAGCATCCACGCGGACCTGTCGACGCCTTCCTCATCTGGCCATTGCCATCCAAGGTAATCCAGGCAGACGTGCTGCCCTCGTGGTTCGTTCACGTCTCCACCTCCTGCTTTTCTCGCTGTTCCAGCAGGTTGGCAAGGTGTGCCGCGATCACCTTCGTCGCCAGCATCGCCGCTGTGAACTCGGTCAGCGGCCCCTCTTTGCCGGGCACGATCTCGACCACGTCCGCCCCGAGAACCCGACAATCGGGATTGGCGAACAGCGCTTCGATCAGTTCGACCGCCTGCCAGTAGTGCAGGCCACCAGGAACCGGTGTGCCCGTGTTCGGCACCAGACCACCATCGAGTCCGTCGATGTCGAGGGTCAGCCAGACCGGCCCGTCGATGTCAGCGAGTCTCGCTTGCAACAGGTTCCAGTCCCGCTCACCTGAGCAGGTGGACAGCAGGTCCCGAGCCGGGAAGCATTCGACCCTTCCATCCTCGGCGAGGAACAGCGCCTCCTCGCGGCTGATCGCCCTGACTCCGATCTGGATGATGCCGCCCACCCCTTCGTCGAGTGCTCGCCTCGCCGCGCACGCGTGGCTCGCCCGCTCGCCATTCATCTCATCCCTGAGGTCTGCGTGCGCATCGATCTGCACCAGCGTGACTCGGCTCAGGTCTCCCTCGATGTCCGGGTGCGCTCGAAGCGCGCGCATCTCCGCCGGGAGCAGTCCGTGCTCTCCCCCCAGAACGACCGGAAAGCAGGAGCCGTCGAGGTAGTCGGAGAGGTAGGTCTCCACATTGGCTAGTTGCTCGGCGAGTGAATCTCCTTCTCCATCCCAAGCAGGCGCGGTGTGCAGGCGGAAACCGGCCGGCAGGTCCTCGGGAAGCAACGGGTCGTACAACTCCACCTGGGAGGAAGCCGCGATGCATGCCCGCGGACCGTCAACCGTGCCCTCGCCGTAGGAGGTCGTCAGTTCGTAGGGGATCTGTAGAATGGCCACATCACAAGGTCCATCCACATCCGCGAGTCCGAGGAAATTGCCCTCCAACATCTCCATCCGCACACAACCGTCCGCCTCTCCCACCTGTCCGGCATAATCGTTCGCTCGGGCTCTTGGGGAGTGAAAAGGGGTTGTTTTCTCCACATTGTTCATATATTGCGGGCAACAGAATAAATGGTGCAAGTGATGTGGGGGACATCGCTGCGGCATCTACCGGAACCGACGGAGTGAACACACATGGGAATGTCATTGGCGGAACTGACTGAGGCGATTCGTCGCCATATCGACAAGGAGATGGAACCGATCGTGGCCGAGGGCATGGCTGAGCACGCGCTCGGCTTCTTCGGCTACTACGACCGTATCATCGACAATGCGCTCGAGCCGACCGACCGCAACCTGTTCTACATGTTCCAGGATTACGACCTGCTCACCACTGAATCGGAGGAGACAACCCTCTGGGACGGCCGCGAATGGCGTATCCACTACTGGAAGTTCAAGGCGGAGCTTGCGCACAAGGCGCGCGAGTATCTCGAAGGTGGTGACGCCGAAGAGGTCGATCCGTTCGCCGATGTTTACCTGGACATCCCATCCGACGTCTGGAACCGTAACGAGGACGACTTCGAAGAGCCCCTGTTCTGACACGGTGCAAGGTGAAACTACGTTCACCCTCAGTGATGCAACTGCTGGCGCGGGGGCAGAGGATTGATGAGGGAACCGAACGTATCAACCTCCATGGTGAGAGAATCCTCTCGACTCCTGCCTACGCTCGTTCTTCTGCTGATGCTCGGCCTCAGCGCTGGCCCTATCGTGGTTGCACAGGGACAAACACCCCCTGACATCTCCATCCACGTGGATTGGGTTGACGCTGACGGTGATGACCATGCTGAGCATGCCTACGTTGTCGAATTCAGTTCAGCCCCGGACCCGAGCGACTGGTTGGTGAACGTCACCCACTCTGACGCGAACGGAACTGCTCTAGGTTCCTGGACCTACCTCTGGGGCGATGAGAACAACTCTCTCGACCCGATCGACTCCACTCACTACCGTGTGCTCGTCCCAACCAACATCTCGTTCGCGGATTCCATCGACATCGAGGTCTGGATGGATCAGGGTTCTGCTCCATCCGCGACGCGAACCGTCGTAGCCACTCTGTGGAACCAACCATTGGCCGACCACGAGATCACGGTCGCCACGCAGTGGGAGTTGGAGCACTCGATTGCCAATGGAAGCGATTCGGAGAGTTACGAACTCGACTTCGCCGGTCAGGGTTGGCAGAAGCGCACAGCCGGGGTGCTTGAACACAACGAACTCGGGACTGGCACGCTGGTCATCAACGAGACCACCGACGACACGAACATGGTCATCACGCTGCAGTTGACTCGCATATGGCTCAACGAGACGATGGTCGGTGCCGAACTGGAGAGTCAGATGTTCGAGATGATCGGGGCCGGAAACCTCGTCGTGAACACGGATAACGAAGGAGATAATACGGTGATAACCGCCAACGTCGTTGACTCGTACATCACTCGCTCGCTCGCGGATGGCATAGTCTCCGAGGCGATGCGCCTCGAGGCGAACGGGATGCTGAACATATCTTCGCAGGATGGAGACGAGGAGACGTGGATCAACGGCTCTCTTTCCCTTCTGCTGGTGGAGATCGAGGATGTCGGCGATGTGCGCGTGCTGAATAACATCGAGTTCGAAGCCACTGCCCAGATGCACACCCAGACAGATGAGGGATACTTGGATTTCGACCTCAGCGAACTGATCAGCAGGGAACGCACAGAGAGCGGGACCATGGTGAGCCAGTTCAGTCGCTTCCGCGGCGATGGTTCCTTCCTGTTCAGCGACACCAATGACGAGAACGGGTCAATCGTCATCTCAGGGGACATACTCGAGTTCTACTTCGAGAGCCAGAACGGCAACAAGACCGCTGACAGCATCCATCTGGATGGCGATATATCGGGAGCCACCAGTGGGAGTTTTGGTATCTTGCGCGGTATCCAGAGCACTGGTGAGACGGCCAACGACACCGGGGTGTTGTGGCCAATCAACCTGATTCATCAGGAGGTGTGGTACAACATCACTGGAGGAGGTGTGCTGGGTGATCTCGGCGTGGGTGCCTACTACAACGAGACCCACGACTACGAAGTGGTCTACGACAATTACACCAATCGCACCATCCGCTTCAAATGGGACGAGCAGTCCGACGACCCCAGCCAGGGTGAGGAATGGCCACCTGACTCCCCCATCCCTCCGACTCCCCAGAATGACACCCTTGACGAGAGCATGCTCGGGGATGTGAACATCAGCCGCGAAACCGGGTTCGCGCCCACCGAACTGTTGCTGGGTGATTCGCTCTCCCTGTATGCGAGCGACCTGATGTGGCTCGATCTCGTCGCCGACGGATACGACACGTTCACGCGTGACGGGCATGTGATGCAGGTCACCACCTGGAACGGCACATACAGTGGTGTGGGCACCGCCTCGGGTTCCGTGGTCAACAACGGCATCCTCGCTGGGCTCATCGCCCAGGTGCAGCGCGAAGTCGGTTTCGACATCGGCGATGACGAAATTCTCAACTTCACCGAGGTGCAGTCGCTCGAGCGAGTCATCTCACCGGCGATCATCAGCGAGTCGGAGAACACGCCTCCGCAAATCAGCGACTTCCGCTTGCAGGAGGGGAGTGTGGTCAACGAGGGCGGCCGACTCGTGCACGTCGAGGCGGTCATCTCTGACCCGGACTGGAACGTGCGCACAGTCAGCGTCGACCTGTCGTCGATGGGGCTCGGTACGCTCGACCTGAATGACATCGGGCTCGACGGAGATTCAATCGTCCACGACGACATCTACACCGGCTCGTTCGTCTACACCGGAACCGATGCGGGCAACCTGTCCACACCAGTGACGGTCACCGACTCGTTCACCTCGACCAGTGATTCCGCAGCCACGCTGTTGGTGACGCACCGCGCACCACGAATGACAGACTTCCAGATGTCCACCGATTCAGTCCACCGCGGTGAGAATCTCACCGTCAGCATCCAGGCTTGGGATGCTCTGGGTGTTGCGCGGGCGGCGGTCGATTTCCGCTCTGAGGGTGGCTCTCTCATCGATCTGGTGGACGATGGCGGCAACTCATGGTCAGGAACGGTGCAGATTCCCGCATCGCTGGTGCCGGGTGACCTGCGGCTGACGGTTTACCTCGAGGACGGCGCGGGCGCATGGGCGACGCGTCAGGTGGTCCATGTCGATGGTCAATGGGTCGCCTCTTCGGCCATTCCTGACCCCGATTCCTCTGAAGTGGTGACGACCCCCGTTCCTTGGCTGCACATCCTCAACGAGGGTCCGGCTATCAGCGAGTTCACTCTCTACAAGGATGGCGCAGCTGTCACCGAGATCGTGGTCCCGGACACCGGCTCGGGTTCCTCAGTCTATGTGATCACGGTCGCGGTGCAAGACCCCGACGGAGTCTCCGCTGTCCAGGCGCGGCTGATGTCACTCGCTCCCATCGGTCAGGATCTGAATTGGCAGTTGATGACCGACAACGGCCAAGGAGCAGATGCTGTCGCCGACGACGGTGTTTATTCCATCGAGGTGCAGGTGCGCGAGGGCCTACCGACCGGCAGCCCTGTCGAACTGCAGTTCCGCGGCGTCGATCTCTTCGTGGCGGCCACTGACCCCGTAGTGCGCGTCGAGGTGATGCTCACCGAGCCGGAGACGAGCATCCTGACCGATCCCGGCAAGGAGTTCCTTGATTTCTCCTCCAGCACGCTGGTCATCCTGGTGCTCGTCGGCCTGTTGCTTCTGGGTGGTGCCGTCGGGCTCGGAATAGCCCTGCGCAGAACAGACGACATGGAAGACCGCTGGGGCGGTGAATGAGTCTCATCGAACTTCGATGCGGATGAAAACAGAGCGCTGCATCACGTTCGGAGTGCGAGCGCCGAGAGTTGAACTCGGGTTCAAGCGTTGGCAACGCTCGGTGATAACCACTACACTACGCTCGCAGCATTCGGCCGCCACTTGGAATCCGCTTAAACGGTTGTCGGGATGCCCTGCGTGGTCCTCATCCCGACCTTCGACATATCAGTTGAAGTTGGATGCCCCCCTCCGCGGGACAGGTGAGACCGTGACCGATGTCAGGACCATCTACGTCGGACGCAAGCCCGTTCACGTCTACGTCGCCGCAGTGCTGAACGTCATGCAGGGCGGAGAGCGCAATATCGAGATAGTCGCCCGAGGGAACGCCATGCAGCGCGCCATCGACACCGCCGAGATATGCCGCCGACGCAACGGCCATCTGGCGAGCATGCTACCTCCCGAAGTGAACGTGCTCGGAGTCGAGATCGGCAGCGAGGAGGTCGAGCGTGAGGGCCGGACGAGCATGGTCAGCGTCGTGCGCATCAACATCGAGGGCATCGGCGACATGCCCTCAAAGGACGAGGAGTGACTCACTCCAGAGTGCGCGCACCTTCTGTTCGATTCTAATCTGGTGTTTGGGTGGCACATCCAATGGTTGAAATGAGGCTCGTAGGTGGCCTGAGCCGGAGTGAGGGACTTGGCCGATTCACCTATTTCCCATCACGAAGGCGGAGGCGCATCCGATCCACCCCCTGAAGAGGATAACGCGACCGGGGAACAACAGGCGAAGATGGAGCAGGCGTACGCCCAGATGCAGCGTAAACTGCGCATCACCCAAATCGGCGAGCAGGTCAAGCGCAAGCTGATGGTTCTCTCAGGCAAGGGAGGCGTCGGTAAGACGACCGTCGCCACCGGGCTGGCCCTCTCACTGGCTCGCCGCGGCCTCAAGGTGGGTCTCATGGACATCGACATCACAGGGCCGAACGTTCCCAAGATGCTCGGCATGACTGGTCATGACCTGCAGGTCGAGGACAGTCAGATCCATCCTGCCATCGGCCCGCATGGCCTGAAGGTGATCTCGATGGCATTCCTGCTCGAGGATCCCGATGCGGCGATCATCTGGCGCGGACCGATCAAACTCGGTGCCATCCAGCAGTTCATCGGGGATGTCGCCTGGGGAGAACTCGACGCCATGATCATCGACTTCCCGCCTGGTTCCAGTGACGAGCCGCTCACCGTGGCCCAGTCCCTTCCGAACATCGACGGCGTCGTCGTGGTGACCACACCCCAGGAGGTCGCCCTGTTGGACAGCCGCAAGTCAATCAACTTCGCCGAGACGGTCA
>CALCOR010000123.1 GCA_937897085.1 uncultured euryarchaeote
ATTTTACAATATCGAAAATGTTTGGGACTGTTACGTGTTCACTACCTTCCCACGAATTGTCCCTTACACCATGCCGGTCACACCACACACCTGTCAACATACTCGACCATCCAGCACCTGAATTTGACAACGGTCCAGTATTTGCATTGAATGACCACGCACCTTCTTCCAAGATTTCGCCAAATGCGCCTTGGTTATTTTGTGCCACCATCTCTGCAACATCTCCTCTTACCCCGTCGATGCCAATAATCAGAACTTTGAGTTCGGGTTCGGGTTCGGGTTCAGGTTCGGGTTCAGGTTCAGGTTCAGGTTCAGGTTCAGGTTCAGGCTCTGGTTCAGCCACTGGAAGCTCAGGCTCAGGTTCAGGCTCGACCTCGGCTGATGGTTCAGGATCTGGATTCCATTCAAACTCGGCTTCTGGCTCTGAATCGGTCACGGCAGGTGAATCGGGCTCGGGTTCTGACTCTGGTTCCGACTCCGTCTCCGGTGTAGCGGCTTGGTCCACGACAACTTCAGGAGCGGTAGGAGGCGCTTCCGGCTCTGAGAGTGGGGGCGCTGGTTCAACCTCTGTCAAGGTTGGAGCAACTGATGGTGCTGCTTCGGGTTCGGGCGGTGACTGCCTCTCCGCCTCTATCTGTTCTGCGCGTTCGTTCAGAGCGCTTGCATCCAACACATCTCCATTGATCAGGCGTTTCATGGCATCATCGATCATGTCCATGCTGGCATTTGTCAACTCCCTGTTTGAGCCGATGCGATAGAGCAGGATGCGATAGCGACTGGCTGAGGTCTCAAGCGCCATTAACTCGGGGTCAGTTAACTGCGCCAAGGTTAGCAGTGCCCCGATACTAAAGAGTAGTGTCCCGATAAGAGGGGAAATGAACAAGGAGACAATACCCACACCTGCAACGACCCACCAAATATAGCGGTAAGTGTCCAGCCAATCGTAGCGCTCGTGGGTGAAACCTGACAACGCCTCGCGGCGGGTAATGAAGCGATCCTCGACCTTGGTCTCGCCCTCGGAGCGCTCGACATTCACCAAGCGTAGCAGGTCATCAGCCAATATCATCGACAGAGAATGGTCACCAGTCATGGATTCGCGTATGACGAATTCCTTGTCTCGCTCTCCCTCTGTCAATGCACGCGCACCGATTCCAGGTGGTCTGTCGCTTGGGAAGTAGAGTCTCTGCACTGTGGGTGAAGCCCCGGCGAGTAAAGCCAGCGCGCCGGATGTGATGGCCACCCAAGCACTCCATCCAAGTTTCCCGTCGCCTTGATCTGGGAGGAGGAGCCACCAGATGACTACTCCAGCAAGTCCTAACACGCCACCGGCGAGTGGGGACAATTCACTGAAAGAAAATGAGCGGCCGAGTTGACTCATCACTAGCAGCGCACCAGCACCAAGGAGCGCTACCACCCCTAGAGAAATCAGGATGATTCCTGTGAATCCTGCAGTTGCAGTATCGCCAACAATGGCGCAATTATTGGCGGCTTCGTTCAATGCATCATCAATATCGGCTTGAGGCATATTCAGTTCTTCTAGGGTTTTTCGGGTGGTGGCAATATCGGCGGTGCAATTGTCATGCGCGTCACCCAAATCATCAGTGTGTGTCGTGCAATCCCCGTTGATACATACTGTAGCTGAGAAATCATCCAATCCAAATTCACTTTCAACGGACGTTGTGACTTCCCCGACAAATGTGTCCGTCGTCGTGGTTTCTTCCTCAACAACCCAAGCATCTGTCATGATACCTACGGATGCGAAGATGATGGCGACGACTACGAGACCGAGATTGATCCACCCGAGAGTCGAGGGCCCCTGCTGCACCACCGTCGTGTGATGCACGTCACCGGTGTGGATGGTTGTGTCACCAGACACCACCGAGTCGGTGAGTTGCATGGCAGTGCTCTGCTCAGCGGGGGTGGTCATCGCCGCTGGTGGCGGGGGGGATGGGGGCTGCACGCCTGCCCGGAGGGCAGGCCGTGTTTATCACACGCGCTGAGGCTGATTCCGGGCTTCAGTTGAGTTCGTTGACGCCGTAGACCTCGACCTCTCCGGTCCCGCCACCACTCTTGGTGGCGACGACTACAGGGATGCCGGCTGTGTTGGCGATCTCGACGACTCTTGAGCTCGCTGAACTGTTAATCACAAGCGCTTGGACGCCTTCGGATTCTTCTGCGGTCGCAGCCAATTTTGCTGCTCCAACCGCTTCAGTCACCTCTCCGCTCTCAAGTACGAACACACCCTGGTTCTTCTTCTCCGGCATGTGTTCGGCGTAGCCCTTGATCTCGTCAGGGATGACGCGGGGGGCGGCCTTGCCCTTGCCTCGCGAGTTGTCCCTGTCGGCCTCGGCTTGCAGTCGGCGCACAATCTTGGTCGCGGCCTCGGCTTGGCCGAGATGCTTGCCAACCAACTTCTTCTCGAGGTGCTCGACCTCGCGCCCGGCGGGCGCGAAAGCGATGCGAGTCAGGCTCTTTTCGAGCGCTCCTGCGAGTTCGAGGGCGATCATCTTGCCTCCACGGTCTCCGTCGAGGAAGGCGGTCACCTGTGACTTGCCCGAGGCGAGTTCGACCAGTGCATCAGGCACTCCCGAACCCATCACCGCGATGGCGTTCTTGATGCCGCTCTTCGCGAGGTTGAGCACGTCGTTGCGCCCCTCCACGATGATCAGAGCATCCGAGTCTCCCACGTTGGGTCCGCAGGTCATTCCTGAATCCCCAAAGACGGTCACCTCGGAGGTCGTCAGCACGCTGCGAACCTCTTCGATGAGATTCCCGCTCTCCGCGTCACGCATGTTCACGATGTCCAGCAGCAGGTCCTTCGCCCGCTCGACCATCTCCAGCCGCTTGTCTGAGCGGATGTTGATGATCTCGTTCACCTTGAGATTCGCCTTCGACGGCCCGATACGCTCGATTGTCTCCAGCGCGGCACCGATGATGGCGCTCTCCACGTTCTCCAAGGTTGAGGGGATCTCGATGATTCCGCTAACCTTGCCTTTCTTGCTCTCCAACGTCACGTCTATGTGGCCGATGCGCCCACTGCGCTGCAGTTTGCGCAGGTCAAGTGCTTCGGGCATCAGCCCTTCGGTCTGGCCGAAGATGGCTCCGATGATGTCCTTACGCTGACCTTGGCCGTCGAGTTTGACGCTGACGCGAATCATATACTTCGCATTTCCAATATCTGTCATTTCTGTATCTCCTTCGGTCTCCTCGCCACCCCCTTGGGGCCGGCGTACACTGGATGAGCGCACATGGCGCCCGGTGAGCGTGACAGGGATTCCTGTGATTCGGCCGAATCTGATACCCTTGATGAACCCATCGGATAAGATGAAACAGAGAAAAAGAGTGGCCCCGCTGCCTGAGGCGTGCCCGACGACAATGAGGCCGTGATGTCTCGCCCTGTGTTCCACGCAGTCATCACCGTGATGCTCTCAGATGGAGAGTTGACGATGGAGGAACGGAGGCTGGCGATCAAACTCGGCAGCCTGCTGTTCAAGGGTGACGAACTGGATACAGAACCGAAGCTCATCTACGACGCGGTGGTAGCCGGTGAGCCGGTCGAAGGGGGGCGAGTGATCGACAAGCAGGAGCGTTTGGATATATGTCGAAAGATGATCGAGACCGCCTACGTGAACTCGTCGCTCAGCCAAGATGAACTGGCGGCGATCGCCATGCTCCGCTCGGCGATGGTAATCACAGAAGGTGAGATTCTGGAGGTGAAGGCCGATATCTATCGCGACCTGGAGAGAGAGGTGGAGCCGAAGTTGCTCGGAAAGGTGAGAGAGGACATCCGCAATATGTTCCAGAAGGTGGACAATATCATCGATTCCATTCTACCCAAGAAGGGCGACTGAGGGGAGTCCATGGACTCCAGCGACCCCCTCGATGACTTCCTTGCAGCGAAGCCAGAGCGGACCTGGCGGAAGCCGAAACGGGTGCTGAAAGCACTGCGAGAGGCGTACACGTACGGCGTCCCAGTGTTGCAGATGAAGGGACACATCGACCAGATGGTCGAGCATTCAGGTTACTCATTCGTATGCGGAACCCCGGATGAGACTCTCCGGCGCATCGTCGCGTTCTTGCTGACCAACTGTGAATCGAATACCTTGTCCAGCACGCTCGCGCTACTCTGGGCACGCGGGGGGAGGGAAGACATCGTCACGGCTGGAATTCTACTCGCCAACATCGACCGCGCCTCTCTCGATTCCGATGTATGGGGGGTGCTCGGCGGGCTTGTGCGGAAAACTGAGCCGTTGGAGGGGCTGCTGTTCGTCGTCGAAGAACTGTACCGTGCAGAGTATGGTTCTCCTGATGATGATGTGCTGCTCGACTGGTTCGGTGGGTCACCGATTCATTCCAGCCTGGCTCTGTTGTGTGTCCACGCTGGATGGGTGCGTAGCGGGCGTGAACCCTTGACTGCTCACCTGAGAGGGGCCGTCTACGAGATGGATGTCGGAGAATCCGATGGGTTGCTGAAAAGGGTGTGCGACCAATTACTGCAAGCGCAATGATTCTGAGTCAGGACGACCCCGCACCTCCATGCGCTTCCTTGAGGCGGCCGATCCAATCGCACTGGCAGCGCTGGAGCATGTGCTTGAGCGGGACGCGCAGGATGTGCGCAAACTGCTCGAATGGCTGCCAGCGGCGCAGACACGGCGGGATCGGAGGGCGATCATCGCCCGCGCCCGCGACCTGCTCGCCGAAATCGAGTTCGCCATCCAGCGTATCGCCGAAGTCGAGTGAGGTGCGAACTTGCCTGTCGGTCTCATCCTCGCTGGTGGTGAAGGGAGGAGATTGGGGAGACCCAAGGGCCTGTTGAGCATCGGACAGGACATCGACGGACAGAGGGTTTGGATGATCGACCTCGTGGTAGATGCCCTGCGCCGCGGTGGAGGAGAGCGGGTCATCGTGGCCACTCGCGATGGCGCTTCGCCACAGCCGGGCTCTCAACCGCTCCAAGTGGACGAGATCGTTGCTGACGCTGATGGTTGGACAGGACCCCAGGCCGGCCTGATGGCTGGCCTGCGCCGCGCCGAGGATTGGGGCAGCGAATGGGTCCAGCTGGCACCCTGCGACGTTCCATTCCTCGACCCGCTGCTGCCGAGAATGTTGGATACCCTGCGAACTGACGGGGTGGATGCCATCATTCCAGTCAGCGCCAGCGGCGACGAGAACCTGTTGGCGCTCGTGCGCACGGAAGCGATGCTGGCGGCTCTGCAGCAGGCAAGGGTGGCTGGTGAGCGAAGCGTGCAATCACTCTACCGCGGACTTCGCTGCCTGAGAATCGAAGGTGAGGCACTCAGCAGCGCGGGAATCGATGAAGCCTGCTTCCACAACGTGAACTCGCGGGAGGACATCGAGTTCGCTGAGGGGCTCATGGCCCGCCGTCGTGAACTCGAACGCGGTCGCCGTCGAACGTGACTCGGCCCGCCGCGATGGCATCGATGACCGCTGGATATAGTCGGTGCTCGATCTCGGCCCTGACTCGAGCTCCCAGTGCATCCTCATCCTCATCTGGTCCAACAGGTGTCTCCTCGGTGGCGATAAGGGGCCCATCGTCGACCCCAGGAGTGACGAAATGGACTGAAGCGCCGGCGGTGGGGTGTCCGGCGACCAGTAGGTCGCGAACCCCGTGCGCACCGGGAAACAGCGCTCCATCAGGACCCCACGGACTCGGATGGATGTTGATCACTCTGCCCAACCTAGGCATGAGAAACCTTGCCGTCAGAATGCGCATGTAGCCGCTGCATACAACCAGTTCCACATCGTGTGCATCGAGCACGGTGTCAATCTCTTCCTCGTGCGCATGCCTCCAAGCGATCGCATCATCGAAGTCAGCCCGGGGAGGAAGTGGAGCCACTTCGGCTGAAACCTCGAAGTTGGCGGCGCGCACGAGTCCTTTGACACCTGGTTTGTCTGATATCACAATGACCGTCTCATGACAGCAGTGACCCGCTTCAACAGCATTCTGCTGGTGTCGCAGCAGTGCTTCAAGACCGGACCCCGAGCCGGAGATGAGCACACCCAGCCTGAGAGGGTCGGTGGAATCTGCGATGCGCGGCAAGAGATAGTCCTCGGACATCAGTTCACCCCGCTGGTGAAGGGGAGTGGACTCTCCAGCATGAGCGTTGGCACCACCGATTCAGCAAGGAGGGATGAGGCGCGCGTTTATCATCGAAAGGCCGGGCGCTTGTTTCAGTGTTCATGATGGAGTTAGAAAGGTTGGATTCCGTCGATGCCATCGTCGAGCGTTACTGCGTCAGCAGCAGTCCCGTGAAGAGTCGTGTATACGTCGGGTTCGGCTGCTTGTTCACAGTGTTCTCACTCATCGGAATCGTCATCCCAGGGTGGCCGACGGTCTCATGGGCTGTGCCCGCGGCATTCCTGTTCTCGCTCTCCTCTGAGAAGCTGTTCCGTTGGACCCTGACCAACCGCTTCTTCGGTCCGGCGATGTACGATTATTATGCGACCGGCAAGACGCTGCCGAAGCATGTCAAGCGATTCACGATGCTGATGATCGCGATGATGGTCTCCATCTCCTCTTACTTCGTGTGGGAGGTTTCCGTACGCGGAGAAGGAGTTCTGACGGACCCGAGCACCTGGAACGGGGCGGACCCGGGATTCGGGCCGGCGACGATACTACTCGTCGGACTGATCGGTATCTGGTATGTTTCCACCAAGGTCCCCACTAGAGATTGATTGGTCGCCTCGACTCTTGTAATAATTCCAAATAGCAAACGGTGTACTCCAAAAAAGTCCACCAATGGCACCGAATATAATGAGGATTCCAACATAATCCAATCCCGTACTTGGTGCTCCAAAGGCTGGCCCTAATACAGGCAGGAGAAAAGTAAGGAAAGCTACTGGAATCAGATGTTTCAAACTTGGTTCACAACATCCTATCTTCTGCGAGATAATTTTGACACCAAATGCGGATAGAAGAATGGAGCCAAAAACATAGGCTAGAAAGCCTTCAAAGGATCCGAATCCGATTTCAAAAAAGCCGTTTAAAGAAATTAGAAATCCTACTGAGGCTCCTGCTGCCATTCCAGCAAAAATCAGGTCTCTTTTCCTCATGATTAGTAATCCCCGTCATTATTTACACATCCTTGGCAATTTATGTATCTGTTCACGAAGCAGTGTGTAAACCGGCGGAATCATCAATGGCTGCTCTCCCCTCTGAACCTCTACGTCTGCCCTCTTAACGAAATCGTGAACGCTGGGTGAGGGATCGCTCCGCTGTGCTTTCGGCTATCTTCTGATACCGATAATATTCCTGTTGTACAATCGTTGCGCATCCGGTCCAAAACACGAAATCCATATACGTTAACGGTATGAAACAGGCTGCGCCCTGCTGAAATTGTAATCGTATTCGTAACACAAAGATCTCTGCTAGCCAATATTGTGACAGACCGAACGACGCATCTTCCACAGACCTTAAATGTGGAAACTTGCAGGCAGCAACACCTAGACAGCACATCGTTCCGTTATGCA
>CALCOR010000124.1 GCA_937897085.1 uncultured euryarchaeote
AGTTGTTTCACACCCACCGCCCGATGTTTCCATGAATAACATGAGGAGGCCTCCTTGAGTCGTCCATTCACCTGCAAATGGGTGTGTGTCATCAACCACCCCCGCGGTACAACCAGCAAGAGCGGTCACAACTAACAGCATACAAGCAATCATTGCTTTTTGTCGCATGATTGACGCATGGGGTGAGTGTAATTAATGTCTCTCAAGCAATCCTAGAAACCGGAAATTCAACCGGTCTCCATGAGAGTGGTGCGCACCTCCTCGATGCGCCGGCGGGCGAGTTTGTTCTCGGGATCGACGTCGAGTACCGCCCTCCATGCTGACTCGGCGTGCTGCAGGTCATCCCGCTCATGGTGGATGGCTGCGATGCGCAGCAGGGAGTCAAGGTGCCTGTGATTGATGCGTGTGGTGGTCTCGAAGTCGGTGAGGGCGCTGTCCACCTCCCCGAGTTCCAGATAGAGCAATGCACGCTGGTAGGTGGCCTCAGGGTAGTCAGGGGCGAGACTCATCGCCTGGTTGAGTGGGATGAACGCCTCCTCGGCGCGACCTTGGGCGAGCAGGCAGGCTCCCAGCCTCGTGAGCGCCACCTCATTCTCCGGTTGCTCCGCGAGCACGTTCTTGATGTCCCCCTCAGCCTCATCGAAGATGCCGTGCTGAATGAGTGCCTCCGCCCTGCGCAGTTTTGCGAGCAGCAGGTTGGGATACGTCTGCAGCAGCCAGTCGCAGTCGTCGAGCGCCCTTTGGACATCGTCCATCAGCAGGTACAGCGTGATGCGATTCAGACGAGCGCGCACGTGATGCGGGTCGGCCAGCAGCACCTCGCCGAACCGTTCGAGGGCTTCTTCATGATGGCCCCTGCGAGCACTCACAAGACCCTTCACGTACGGCACGACGAGTGATACTCGCTCGTTGACATCTGCCTCGTCGATGAGGCGGGCTGCGTCGTTGATGCGTCCTTCATCAAGGGCGATCAGGCTTTCCTCAGCGGCGACTAACGGGTCATCCATCAGGCGACGGGAGCGGTTGAGTGAGATGCTTGCCTCGCCCAAGTCCCCACCGAGCCGTTGGCAACGAGCCACGCACAGCCAGGCAAGGCCATTCTCTCGGTCGATGTCGAGCGCGGAGCGGAATGCTCCTTCGGCCTTGACGAGGATATCGGTGTCAGAATGGCCTGCATCCCTGTTGGCATCGTAGTCGGAGAGCAACAGGCGACCCTTCTGAATATGCAGTTGTGGTTCGGACCACGTAGGTGCGGCTTCGAGAACCTCCCACGCCTCTTGACGCCTGCCAGCGTAGAGGTGGCTCTGAGATAGATGGGAGCGAATCTCAGCGTTGGATGGATTCTGCTCCACGGCCGTTTCGAGAGCCTCTAACGCGTCCTCTGACCTGCCGCTGCGCTCGAGCAGGTCCGCCTTCAGCAACACGAGTCCCGTGCCACCCGCTTCAAGCGCACAGGCGTGTACAGCGGCCTTGAGAGCCTCAGGCAACTTCTTCGGGTCGGATTCAAGGAGTTGAGAGAGCAACGCCCACGCCTCTCCATATTGACGTCCTCCTGGCATCTCCAATCCCGCGTGAACACTGTCGATGGCGAGTGGGACCTCGTTCCGACGTCTGTGCAGACGAGCCTTGAGAAGATACTGTTCGACGGTCGGATTCTCTTCGAGGGCTGCCTCGACGGCGGCCAGCGACTGGTCACCTGCCTCTCCTTGGATACGCTCCTTCAGGCCGGTGAGGAACGAGTGGTCGGCAGCGGTTGCCTTCCCCAGCGCTTCGAGTCGTTTGACATTGCGCTCGGCGGTATCCGGATGCAGCAGCGAGAGGCGCCGCAGCAGTTCCTCATCGTCTGGTTCCTGAGACAACTGTTCCGCCACCCAGTGCGCCTCGCCATCGAGATCACCACCGTCACGAGAGATTGCTGCCAAGCAACGCATCGACACCAGATTTCCTGGTGCGATTCGTTCAACCACCTCTCGATAGCAGGATTCCGCCCACGAGTCGTCTCCGACCGCATGCGCGAGTTCTCCGAGCCTGCGCGTCTCAAGTGAGGAAAGGCCCAGATTGTGCGGACTGGCGAGATCTAGCGCGTCGAACAGGTCGAACAGTCGAGCTGACAACGCCAGCACCCCTTCGTCAATCTCCGCCTCGGGATGAGTGAAGTCTCCATCTGTCAGGTGCGAGGAGAGCATGCCGCGGATGGCCACCAGCAAGTCGGACGCCGCTTCGCGCACGCTGATTCTGTTGCCCCCCGCTTCCAGCGACTGTTCCAAGCGAGTGATCGTGGTGTGTGCTGTGATTAATCCATGCAGCCTCGGTTGGGTATGCAACAAAGCGACGCAGTCGTCGGACAGTCTAGAGACCTCGTCGACCAGCAGGGAAACCCGCGCCGACTGAACCTCTCGTTCGGCGACCGCATCGCGGCTGTATCTACGAAAATGAGTGTCGACCTGTATCATCCAGAACAAGATGCCACCACCGAGCAAGGTGATGAACAGTGTCAAGCCTATCTCCAAAGGTGTCATCGACTCGCTCACCCGACTGGTTGCATACTTAATGGCGACCCTCGCGCCCGTGGGAGCGTGTGGGTTTTGATGGCCCGCGCGAGAACGCCGACGGCCGGCACGATTGAGAACGAGGATGCCATCGCCTTCTCTCAGTGGTCCGATGAGCAAGGTAGCGAGCAAGTGGCTCGGAGAGCGATTGGCCGACTGGAAGAAGCGCGGACATGACACCACCACCCTACAACAGCATCTTGCGGCCGAACCGGTGGGGGCGAGTGAGCGGTTGCTGCACGCCGAGCAAACAATCGAAGCTGCTGAGAGACTACGCCGGCGGCTGGAAGACATGCCGGCCGCTTGGCCTGAACGTGATGTGCTTCTCTCGCGCATTCGCGACCCGATGAACTTCCAGACGGTAGAGCGTGAGTGGCTCCAGCTCATGCGTAAGAGGAGGCCTTGGCACTTGTTGGCGGACCGGATGCGCGACCGTTGGTCTAGGGAGGGGCGCAGCCAGCAACTTGCGTACTGGGTCGAGCGACTCGACCGGCTGGACGAGTCAATGATCCCGGAGGCGCAGGAGGTTCTGCTGCTGTTGGAGCAGGCTGCCACGGAGCAGACTCTGGATATGGCGATGTCAAATCTGTTCGACCAGCAGGAGCGTCGACGGGTCGCTCTTGAGCAAATGATGAACTGGATGCGCGAACAGCGCGGATGGGGCACGCAATCGATAACAGGGACCCTGTCAGAACGCTACGAAGCGGCTGAACGGCTGTTGAAACTAGATGAACTTCTGTTACAGGTTCAGGAAACCATCGATGAATCGGTGGGGCCGTACGACAACAATGCCGCAGCGCTGCTGCATGAGCGGGCCGAACTATGCCAGAGAATGGAAGACGGGCAGCGCCTACGCAATCTGCTGGTCCAAGTTGAGGAGTCTGGGCGTGACCACGACGAGCGGTTGGTGGCGCTGCAGGATGAGCATGCCCGTCTGCGTACCACCGGGTTTCACCTCGAGGCACGAAATCCCCTGCGACCAGCAGACCTGCTCGCTCACGAGGCTGGTCTTGTCGGTCTGCACACAGACGTCGCGCGGATGCGCCGCGCATGGAGTGCCCTCATCCCAATAGCCCAACTTTTTCCTGAGGCTGGCGCCGAATTGAGCGCTCTTGAAGGACAGGTGCACCTCGTCGTAGAACTGGAATCCCTGTTGTCGGAACTTACGGACCGGCGAGACGAACGAGAGCAGCAGGCGCATGAGACGTTGGCAGCGTGGGAAGAGAACGGCGTGGATACAGAACCGTGGAAGACGTTGCTCGCCAAGGACCCCAGACTTGCCTGGGGGGCTGTCCAAGAGCATGATTCCAGAGTACGAGTGTGCATCGATCTGTTGCGAACCGCCGACCGTCTGGACCTCAGTTTCAGGGGGGCGGAGGAAGCAGAAGACTGGCGCACTCTGTTACACAGTGCCGAGGTGACCGCCGACGACGTGGGGCTGGTGCAGCAAGGAATCCAGCGCCGAGTGGTGCGCAACGAGCGCCACCGCAATCAACTGGACGAGGAGCGAGATGGGTTGGCACATATCTGGCCTCAAGAACTGGATGCTGCTCAACTCTCACTTGCGGAATACGAGCGTGTGATCACCGAACTGCAAGCTGGAGATGCCTCCGCTGAGGTGATTCTGGAATCAACACTCGCAGGGCGTCGTGACAGGTTGCTGGACCAGTCGCAAATTGAACTCGACCTCTGGGCTTCGCGTGGTTGGGATGTAGTGCGCCTGCAGGAGAGGCTCCAACGGGATGCAAATGGACTCTGGCTGGAATTGCCGGACATGCGCGCCGCCATAGATCGCTATGACCTGCTACGTCCACGGCTGCTGGCGCTGCCACTGGGGCGCGAACAAGAGTTGCTCGACGAGGTGCGTAGGCACTCACGCCGTCCTGAGCACTTGCAGGGGTTGTGGGAGGACATTCCGCAATTCGCGCTGCGGCTCGCTGGTCTCGAACCTGTGGATGATGACCATTCGTTCGCACTGTTCGAGCCTAGCCTGCCCGAGCCGTTCACCAAACTTCATCCGTACGCGAGCGATTCTCAGGTTCTCTGGCCCACCGACTACACTGATGTGGAACTGGAGCAGACCCCCACACCTAGCGAACAACCACCAATCCATTCCGATACACCTTCGGAAGTAGAAGATGTACAGACAGACACCGAAATGGAGGCCCAGACCGTGGCAGCCGAGATCGCTCGATTCGAAGTTCCTGTTGAGCGACTGCTCGCGCTTCTTGGCACAGATGCGAACAGCATCGAGGGGGTGAGTGCCCAACTGGAAGAAGCGGGGGCATCGGACCGCGACCTCCGAGTGGCTCGGCTGTGCAGGTTGACCGCCAAACTGGTCACGGTACCAAGTCGAGGGGGGCATGCTGAGCGATTGACCAGAGTCTGTGAGCGATTGCAGCGCTGGACCTGCCTCCGTCTGGAACGGCGGCATACGACAACGGAAGGTGGTCTGCTGCGAACCTCTGAGAGGTTGGCGAGTAAACTGTACGGCATTCCTGGTCCAGGTGTTCAAATGCCACGTGGTCCGGATATATCCAAACTACCCGAACCGTCCGAAACTACTGCTTTCGAAGCCGCAATCTCCCTGCTTGAGAACTCGGCCGACCTACCTTACGCAGGCTCGAGGCAGGCCGCAGAGGCGGCCCCCTGATCAGTCATTCAGGTCAGAGAGCAGATCCAACTTATCCAACGCCGACAGGGTATCCTTCCGCGGCCCTGGCTTGACCGGGGTGGTTGTGGCTGGCTCGACTCCCGGTTGCAACCCCGGAGGTGGCAAGGGAGCAGGTGGTGGGGCACCAGCAGAGAATCCCATCGGGTCCACGGGTGGTGGTGGAGGTGGTGGTGGAATGTTCGCGCCGAGGGGGGGTGGAGGTGGGGGCATATCAGTTCTGGACACGGGCGGCAGCGGCAGGTCGTCGGCGACAGAACCAGGAGGTGGTGGGGGTGGTGCAGGCAGCGCCGCGCTAGATGATGGAGCCGGCGACGGAGTGTAGACCGGTGCGCTCGGGGCCGGCTCTGATGGAGGGGGTGGTGGCGGAGGAAGGTCAGCCGCCGACGGCGCAGGTTCTGGTTCCTGCACAGCAGAGGGAGCGGGTTCTACCTCAGGCGCGGGTTCGGGTTCG
>CALCOR010000125.1 GCA_937897085.1 uncultured euryarchaeote
AGGAGAAGGCCGCCGCCGAGAAATGGGCTAAGCGCCAGGCGAAAGCCGCGGCCAGGCGCAAGCAGGAGGCGGAAGCGGCTGATGCGGCGAAGCGAGCAGGCATCGCACAGGTCAAACTCATTCGCGCCGGTGATGCCGCTTCCAAGGGCAAGGCGAAGAAGATCCGTGACACCACGGCAAGATCGGCTGCCGCTGAACACATCGACGCTGACGATTCCAAGGCGAAGGTGATGCACAAGGCGGTGAAGTCTGAGGGTAGTTCCGATGACACTGATCGCAAGGCGAAGTTCCATCAGCAGTGGATCAACGGAAAGAATCCCATGACCACGGAGGAGTTCACCTGGGTCAGGGAGTTCACCTCTGAATGAGCCAGCGAGTGGCGTCATCTTCATCGAGTGCATCACCCTGTGAACTGTCATGCCGAGGCGGAAGTACGGGCGGCTGCGCAAGGTAGTCGAACTCCCCTCAAAGGAGAACTGCTCCCGCTGTCGTTCCGGCAAGCACTGCCCGATTCCTGATCACTCTGGCAATGCGGTGACGCCCAAGAAGGACTGGACAGGCCCGAAGCAACTCAAGAAGCGCCCCGGCAAGAAGAACCACAAGTGACCAGATGGATCAGGCAGGGTCCGCAATCTTGGCTTCCTCGAGGTCCGCGTCAGCCTCTTCCTCTTCACGGCTGAGTTGCTCCCCTAGCTCGTTCGCCTGCGCACGGTTGTAGACCTCGCGCAGCGTCGGGTCAGTGATATCGAGATAGACCCGAGTCGCAGTGATGTTCGTGTGTCCCATCAACTTCTGGATGGAGACGATGTCAGCACCACCATTCAGAAGACCGGTGGCGAAGTTGTGTCTGAGCGTGTGTGGAGAGAGTCGTGAACGAGGTATGTCGGAGTCGTCGGCCAGTTTGTCCATCAACTTCTGCACATTGCGTGAGGTGAGCCTGTTGCCGCGCGAGTTGACCATGAAAGCGTCGGGGTCGCACTTGCGTCTGCCGTCGCGGTGCCGCCGCCAGCACTCTATCACCTTCGCACCCGATTCAGAGAACATCACCATCCTGTCCTTGTCCCCCTTACCTGAGGTGACTCGTGCTGACAGGGTGTGCACGTTGACATCCCGGTCGTCAAGCGCGCACAACTCGCTCACGCGCAGCCCGGTCTGCAGCAGTACGGTGACCACCACGTTCGCCAATGGATTCTCGGATCTCTTCGCCACCACGCGCAGTTGAGCGAGTTCGTCAGGCTCCAATGGTCGGGGGAGATGTTTCCCCTTCTTGGGGCGGACGATGTGGTCGGGCATGTGGTATCCCAACCACTTGAGCAGGTGGGTAGCGCCCGCTAGACGGGCGTTGACGGTCGATGGGGCGAGGTTGCTGAGCGATTGCATCCAGGCGTCGATGCGTCCGTTGTTGGGATCGATGCGGTTGTGCATGATCTGCACGTTCATGTGCTCGATGGCGGAACCGGACAGCCCCGGTTCACCGGGTAGTGTGGCCGAGGCCAGCCCCATGGCCGAGATGAGATAGGAGCGAACGGTGTGCTCGCTCTTGTTCTCCGCCTTCAACTGCTGCTTCCAGCTGTCCAACCATGGCAGGCTCGCAAGCCGCTGGACGCGGGAAGGAACGGTGGGTGGATGACCGACGATCGAGTCATCGAAACGGTGATTCTGTTGGCCTTGCCTGACCGCAGCCGCCCAAGGCGACGCACCACCGCTTTTTCGTTCCGTCATTTCGAACCTTCTTCTTCGACCGCGCTTTCAGCCACGCGGGGCTATCCCATCCCCTACCGGGGAACACGGCTCCAGAATACATGACTATCAATGCTTCCCGGACCACCGATGATTATGCGTCCAACGCAGAGCGTTCGCTGATGTGCCGAACTCAGACGGTACTCTTACTCACCAGCTGGGGACTTCGTCGCGGCTCTCGTCGTACGGGTCGATTGCAGGCTCCACGGATGTTTCGGATTCCTCTTGCATCCACGGCCTCAGCAGTTCGCGGATTCGACTGAATTCTCCATAGCACACCAACTCGTCACCAGCGCGCAGCACGAACGTACGCCGTGGCCTCCAGACGTGCATCCCCTCGCGGGCGATAGCGAACACGACCTGCTCGGTGGGGTCTTGAAACACATCTCCGATCTGTCGTCCCGAAAGGCTCGGATGCCGGTTTACAGACAGGCTCAGAACACCATGGTTCGGCTTGCTGCGCAGCAACTGATCGAGTTCCACATGACTGAACGCGTGGTTCTGCAACAGATGTTCGACAATCTTTCCAGCCACGTTGACTCCCGATGCCCGTTCGATGCCCTCCAATCCGGGTGACGAGTTCACCTCGAGCACGAGGGGGCCTGCTTCGGACTCCAGCAGGTCGACTCCGGCGATGTCCAGATCGAGCAGCCGCGCTGCCCTGCAGGCGATATCGACGTATTCCGATGTCAGTTCGACCGGCTCGACCATTCCACCTCGATGGAAGTTGCTGCGGAATTCGCTACCGCGTGCTCGACGGCGCATCGCGGCGACCGCTTGGCCGCCGACGACCAGCACGCGCACGTCGCGCCCATGGCTCTCCTCGATGTACTGCTGCACCAGAACGTCGTGGCCCTCTGAGAGCATCTTGTAGGTCTTCTGTTCCGCCTGCTCTCTGGAGTGGATGAGATGGACACCGCTCCCCTGCGTGCCCTCGTTCACCTTGATCACCACCGGCATCCCACCGATCAATCGAATGGCCCGTTCCACATCCTGCCAAGTACGCACATAACAGGTGGTAGGGATTGGAATTCGATTGTGGCTGAGCAGTTGACCGGCATTCAGCTTGTCACGACTCTGCGTGATGCCCTTGCTGCTGTTGGCGACGTAGACTCCCTGGCGCTCGAACTGACGCACCAGAGCCACTCCGTGCCGGGTGATCGAGTATCCGATGCGCGGGAGCACCGCGTCGACTTCGACCGGCCACCCCTCGTTGAGGATGCGCACGTCCTCGTTGCCCACCGCGATACTGAGTTTCATTGGATCGAGTACATCGACACTGCATCCGCGCGCTATCGCTTCTTCCATCAAACGCTGCGTGCTGTATAGCCTGAGGCCGCGCGAAAGTATGGCCAGCCGCATCGTCATCCCGGCGTGCGTGCCCGGTCCCATTTTTGAGTCCTGCGTTACCGTACTGCTCCATAACCCGCTCGAATCTCTACGATAACGGCCTCACGCACCCGTGATGTGGGTCGGCGGCTTGAAAGGTTCAACCTGTCTGCCGGGAGCCATGCAGTCCGGTCCCTCAGGACCTCCCAGCGGACCGAGCGGCCCGCCGAAGTCGGTGTCGTCAGGTCCTCCGGGTCGCGGCCCCCCGAAGCGTCGTTCGTCAGGGCCACCTGGAAAGGATGGAGATGACGAGGGAGCGTTCTCGCAACTCGCTGATCGTAATCTCACTCGACAGCGTGAACTCGACCGGCGCGAACAGTCGAAGTCGTTGAAGCGGAATCGGAATCTCAAGCGATGGAATGTCGTGTTCATGGTCTGTCTTTTCATCATCTTCGGGGTGTTTGCATGGCTGCCAGTGACCTACGGTGACACCTCTGACAATCCACATGACGGCTTTGCAGAGATTGACTTGCAGAAACTGCACAACCCGAATCATCCGATGACCTGGCAGCAGGACGAGATCGACATGATGGACAAGAAGATCTGGGATGGCGATGACCAGTTCTCAGGTGCCGTCCAGCATGACCTGAACCTCTACGGATTCCCCATGGCCATCGATGGCATCACCACCGTGCCGCTGAAGATCACCTTGGTCTCCTATCGAGAAGATGGGCAGTCCACGAACTACCGCATCGGGATGTTCCCTGAACGCTGTTCGCTACTGCTCGGTGATTCGATTTCTGACCTACCCGAAGGTCTACGCTACGTAGGAAGCGAGCCGCTGCTCATCGATGTCGCCACGACCATCGAGTTGAACGTGCCCGCTGGCCGTTACTGCTTCGTGTTCGAGTACATCGAACCGGTCAACGAGAACGGATGGAAGGCGACCGTGGACGCTAAAGTTCAGGCGAATTGGCCTCGTCCGCTGTTATCGCCGTTGATACTCGTCTTCAGCATCCTCGCCGTGTTCGGGTTCATCGGTGCCCAGAGGGCAGGCAAAGCGTGGAAGGAGGTTGCCCAGCCTGAACGGGCGGCTGCCCGTTCACTTGAGGATGAGGTGCTCGACGCCGCCGAGGAGGAGCGTGGCGACACCGACGCTGAAGGGCCATCGACGGAGAGTGCAGAATCCGTGGATGAATCGCCTCCTTCTGGACCTCCAGTTGAACCACAGGCCGAACCACCATCTGGACCACCTGTCGCTGCGCCATCCGGACCTCCAGTTGGGGCGTCCTCGGGACCACCATCCGGACCACCAGCCGAGACGCCCGTGGAGGCCGTCGAGGAACCAGCAGCCGCTGAGCCGACAGCGGAGACGACCTCGACGGATACCGTGGACTCCAGCCAGTACACCGACGAGATGCTGCATGGATGGGGCTGGAACCAACAGCAGATCGAGGACTGGCGCGCTGAGCAGACGGGAGCGACCGAAGCCGCTCCCAAGGCCGCCCCGCCTGACTCGGAGTCAGTCGACCCGAGCGCGTACACCGACGAGATGCTCATTGGCTGGGGTTGGACGTCTGAGCAGATCGAAGAATGGCGCGCTGCTAACTGAGCCCGGCCTCTATGAGGCCGCTCGGCCAACCGCGCCGCGCTCGCGCTCGCGATGCGAAGGGGTTGAAAGGCGTCCGCATTCCCATGGGAAGTGAGGAGCGCTCGTGGCTGGAAGTTCACTGGAAGAACTTGCGAGCATGACCGTGGCCGAACTGAAGCAGCTCTGTCGTGATGCTGGCCTCAAGGTCAGCGGACTCAAGCGGGAGTTGGTAGACCGGCTGCGCTTCGCCGAGATTGCCGATGACACCGACGCGCTTATTCTCGACGACGAGGATGATGAACCGATCGTCGAAGAGGTGCAGGAGGTAACCGCTGATTTGGATGCAGC
>CALCOR010000126.1 GCA_937897085.1 uncultured euryarchaeote
CGTTGGTGACATCCCTCGTGTAATCGGAGAGGATGGGGAACTCGATCCCGTTGGCGGCGGCGAACGCCCCGTTGGCGAACGGTGCATCGACCGAGATGGCGAGCACGGTGGCATTGGCGTCGTTCAGACTGCTGAGGCTGTCCTGGAATGTGCACAGTTCCTTCTCGCACACGCCTGTGAAGGCGGCCGGAAAGAACGCCATGACCACACGTTGGCCGAGGTGCTGTCCCCCGGTCATTCCGTTCCTGTCCGCGTCGAGCAACTCGAAATCAGGTGCATCATCGCCCACTTCCACCATGCCCTCTGCTCTGGGGTGAGCCATTTCAACTCATGCGTCGCAGTTGCATACACTCTTGCCCGCGAATCCTCACGCGCCCTGCAACCTATTCGCCCGCACTTTCGCTGACGCCACCTTCATGGCTGGTGGGCGCAAGCCGAGCACGATGGTGGAAGCGGGTCAGCAGGTGTTCATGCCCAGCGTCATCGACAAGGAGGGCGTGACCACGCCGCTCGGGATCACCACGGAGGAGGAGGATTCGTGGGCTGTTCTACGCGCCTTCTTCGCGCGCGCGGAGGAAACCGATGTCATCCGCGCGCTGATCGAGGTGTGGGAGGTGGACTACATCGGCGAGAATCCGAGTACCAATCTGGCTGAGCTGAAGCGGCGACCGTGTCCCATCTGCGACCGCAACACCTTCTGGATGGAACTGGCCGGCGAGGAGTTCCGCGGTGAGCGCAATCCAACGAGCGGACGCTGCTATCGAGCGGAATGCGGTGCCTGGGTAGAGCCGAACAGCGTTGAGTTGGAACGCATCGACTGCGGCTGGCCCTCAGCACATTGGACCAAGCGATGCGAGTCGTTCAACATGGGCATCCGCGGCCTTGTGGAGATGCGCGGCGCAGTCGATGCTGCTGGTAGGCCGAGGCGGGCCCGCCTGGACAAAGAAGTGATGCGCGACCTCTGATGCGGAGCGTATTCACATCGATTCGAGAGGAATGACACCGAATCCGTAGCACCCCGCGCTGATGAGGTGGCGGGCGGCTTCCGAGAGAGCGAGATTGTTGACATCGATGCCGTCAGGTGTGCGCACTGGGTTGTCACGGTAGAAGCGGTTGTAGTCGGTGGCCAGGGCTAGCAGGTAGGAACTGAACTGGTTCGGGCGGCGGTTCTCAATGGAACTGTTCAGTTCCTCAGCGAAGCGGGAAATCCTGCGAACGAGCCCAGCAGCACTCTCGGAGAGTCCGGACCAGTCCAGATCACCGACGGACGCCAATGCGGCTTCGACATCGTGGCCGTCATCGAGCAGGCGGCGGACGATGGAACAGGCACGGGCGTGGCTGTACATCAGGAACGGTGCGCTGTCAGCCTCGAGAGAGAGCGCATCCTCCCAGCGGAAGTTGATTCCCTTCTCGGGCGAGACTCGCAGGATGTTGAAGCGCACGGAGGAGATTCCGACCGCTTCTCCGATCGTCGTCAGGCTCTCATCGTCCAAGTCGGTGCGGATCGTGGACACCACCTCGGTGGCGCGAGCGGTCGCCTCGTCCAGCAGGTCATCCATGAACACGACGTTGCCACGCCGAGTGCTCATCTTGCCATCGGGTAGTTTCGTGAATGCGTAGAAGACGACTTCGGGTGACGACTCACCCACCTCCCCTAGAGCCACAGCCACCTGATGCGACTGTAGACGGTGGTCCTCTCCGAGTATGTTCAGCAGACGGTCCGCCTGCGTCCACTTCCACCTGTGGTAGGCGATGTCGCGGGTGGCGTAGAGGCTGGAGCCGTCGCCGCGCTGGAAGTAGAAGCGGGTGTTCTTCCCTGCGACTCCGCGCTCGGCCAGTTCGAGGTACCACGCACCGTTCTCCGCTTGGGCGGCCAACTCGCTCTGGCGCAGTTCAGCCAGCACCACATCGACACTGCCATCGATGATGAAGCGACTCTCCTTGGTGAACGAATCATACTGGATGCCCAGCCGGTCGAGAGTATCGAGCATGCCGTCCAGCACCGGCTGGTAGGCTTTGCCGAAGGCGTCGAGGGTGTCCGGGTCCGCTTCCTCAGAGAGACGAACCATCTCAGAGACAGCCTCCTCAATTCCGGGGTCGTCATCGCGGAGCACATTGGCAGCCTGATAATTGCGCACTCGCTGGTGGTCGACCTTGTCAGGATGATTCGATTCCTCATCGATGCCGGCCGCGGCCAGCACCTCGTTCACCCGGTCATCGTCGAGGTTCTCCAGTGCCCAAGCGAGGATGCCCACCTGTTTGCCCATGTCGTCGACGTAGTATTCGGCGCGCACCTCGTCTCCGGCAAGCCGGTGCAGCCGCACGAAGCAGTCCCCGAGGATGGCGTTGCGCGAACGACCGACATGGAACGGGCCATTCGGATTGGCGGAAGTGTGCTCAATCAACAGCGCTGACGGGTCGCGGGCATGTCCGGCAGCAGCGGGATCTGCGAGTGTCTGCGGAATCACTTCCTGTGCGAGTGTGGACACATCGGCGCGGAAGTTCAGGAATCCGCCGACGGCGTGCACCTCAGCGAGCAGGGATTCTGATGCGACAGTGGCTTGCAGAGCGTCCGCCAGTTCAGCGGCGAACTCTGCTGGTGCTCTGCCGAGATGTTTGGCGAACGTGAAGCAGGGAAGGGCGACGTCGCCCTGGGATTCTTCCTTGACACGCTGCAGCAGCGATGCCAGATTCGAGGTGTCATCGATGCCGACCTCGCTGAGCGCCGCCGCAAGATGCGGCTCGATGGCTTGCTGTAATTTGCGCATGTCACTCCCTCATCACGTCCACGGCCAGCGCAGCAACGCAGCCACTCCTCCGAAGGCTGTCATCAGCGTGGCCCCCTCCTCGGTGTCCATCGAGATGTACTTGACCGAAGCCGAAGAGCGCTTGGCGAGTTCTGCGAGGTCATCGGTCAGGTCCCGCCCCGCTTCCTCATTGATTCTCACCTGGTCACTCTTGGCTTGGCACTCCGGGCAAGCGGGAATGGCAGGTCGGCCTTCCACAGTGAGCTCCCATGTGTGCTGGCATTGGCGACAGGAGTAGACCTCCCGTCGCTTGCGCAGGTTCTCGGAGAGCAACATGGTATCCACCGCGCCCTGGTCGAGCGCGGAGCGAACCATCATCTCGCTGTAGGTCGCCTTGGGATGGGCCTGCATGATCTCGCGCAGGAAGTTGTCGACCAGCACACGCTCCTCATCCAGTTCGATCTGGTCCATCAGCGCCCCGGCGTTCTGGATGAGTTCGCGGAGGCCGCTTTCGTTGCTGTAGCCGACGTCGAACAACGTGGGGAGGATCTTATTCTGGATCTCGTGGTGGAAGAATCCGCCTTTGACGACGCTGTCCTTGGTGGCTCCGGGACCGCCGACGATGATGCCCTTCAGGTTCGCCAGATTCCTCAGCCAGTAATTCGACGCCCGCTCGCTCACCTTCTTGAAGAACGAATGCGCCGCTTCTTCGATCAGACGCTCGAAGCGCTGGGCGGATTGACCTCCTCGACCGTGCTTGCTCGGAACCTGGCTCGGGATGTACTCCTGCACATGCAGGCGGCGTCCTGACGCGATGCCGTATGCCGCTTCGGAGCGGTCGATGACCAGCAGTCCGTAGGCGGTCCTGTCGATGAGCATCTCGGCGATCTGCGAGGTCTCGAAGGTGGAGTCACAGCGGTAGCGGAACGAGGTGAGCGGTTCGGGCAGGTCGTCGAGCACGATGGTCGTCATGCGCGTCTTGTTGTTGCCGACGATGACGTGGCCGCAGAACAGTGCGAGGCCGTTCTCTCCAGCGTTGCGCAATCCGGCCAGGGCATGGGATGCGGACTCGATGGCGTCGGTGACGTGCTTCTTGGTGGACTTCGACTTGATGTTCGC
>CALCOR010000127.1 GCA_937897085.1 uncultured euryarchaeote
GAATCTCTGTTGGAAATCGAATGACTCATCGGCTGAGATACGCTCACCATGACCCTGCAGTTCGATGCGTGCCAGTGCACCAGGGAACACCTCGACGAACAGAAAGGCCGTCACTGTTCCCTCCGCGCCGGCATGCTCCGCGGACACCGTCCACGCCCCCGCCATCGCCGCATCGAACCGCGCTCCGTTCTCGACCTCGGACAACCAAGGAGCCGCCTCCGGTTCCATCATCGACCAGTTTCCGATCACAGTCCAGCGGTTCCCTCGAACGTCCTCCGCCTGCAGCAGCAGGTCGAGCACGTCGTCGGCGGACACGGTGTCACCGTCTGACACGATGAGCAGACGGCTTGCGTTACCATGCACCACATCGATGCTGATGTTCTCCCAGTGGTCCTCTACGTGAACACCGATCGTCCAGTTCCCCACTCGCCGCGGTAACCATTCGACTCCCGTTGATGTCATGCGGAAGTTGCCGTCCTCGGCCGTCCAGTTGGACAGTGGGATTCGTACAGGAACATGATTGCCCTGCACATCGATCCACAGCAGTTGCAATGGGACAGGCTGGTCGGCGGGGACCGAGCCGTTCGGCGGCACCAACTCGATGTCGTCGAGCTCGCCGGCGGTCACCTCGATGAGCGCCTGACCGCTCGCTCCGGAATCGCTGGTTGCGTTGATGCGCCAGGTCCCAGTCACAGCGCCAGTGTAGATACCTGCGAAGTCGACCGAACCCTGCTCGCTCTCCCAGGTGATCGCCCCAGCAGAGGCGAGTGGCATCACATTCCCGAGTATATCGGTGACGACCGGAACCAACGGCAGTGTGCCGCCTGATGGGACGGTGAGGTCGGAATCGAACAGCAGGTGCACTGGTGTACCTGGGGTGACCGTGATGTCACTGCTGGCCGACAGCGTCCCCCAGTAAACGGTGACCGTGTCCTCCCCGACCGTTGAAGGAGTGTAGACACCCGTCTCGTTCACGCTGCCGACATCGGCGTGCCAACTCAGCGTCATGCCGCTGGCCACGTTGTCGTGCGCATCGAGCAGTTCCTCGGACAGGTTCAGCACCGCATCGATAGGCAATGTCGCGGTTTCGGGAGTGAGGCTCAGCGACACCGGCATTCCAGGAACCACATGAAGAAACACATTGCCTAAGACGCCCAGGACATCCGCTTCGATCTTGGTCACGTTGGCGATATCCGGAGTGAACAGACCACCGGCGTCGATACTGCCGGTCGTCGCCCTCCATACGACCGCACCACTGCTCACGTCCCCCTGCCCCGTCCGCGCCGTGGCGCTGAACGTCAGCGGGCTGTCTGCATCTATTCGTACAGGAGAGCGTGGATGGACATCCACCCATCGCGTGTTGGGGGATGGTGTGGAGGAACCCCCCCAGGAGAAGGTGATGTTGAATCGGGGCCGAGCGGAGGACATGGCGACCTCGGACGAAAGGAACTCGACGTTGGAATCACCCCAAGCCGGCCCGCACAGCAGTACTCCCGCGGTGGAATCGAAGCCTTGGCTGCGACGGAAGTGGGCGAGGTCGACCGATCTGGTGACGTCGAATGTCTGCCAACTCCCATTGGTGAGCGCGGACTGCTGATCCATCAACCCCCCCGAGTCATCGTTGCCCTGAGCACCGGACATCTCCCACGACTGGCCGGAATCATAGTCGTTCCAAGTGACCTGATCAGGGTTCCAATTGTGCTTGTAGATCATGTGCGTGAACAGTTCCGGGGTTCCGTTAATCTGTGAGGGCATCAATTCGAGTGACGCCGAGAGGATGCTCACGTTTGTCCACAGCGATGCCATGTCGAGATCGAGTGCCAACATGGCGCAGTCACGGTCGCTGTTGTTGCTGGTATGACCGACATGCAACCCGTTGCTGTTGACATGATTGCTGTCAGGCGCGGCCGAACCTATCCACGTGTCGCGCACCATGCCGATGCCAATCGGTTCCTCCCACACCGTCAGGCTGGCGGTCCCGTCGCCATGATCCACCAGATTCCCACCAGATGGCTGCGGATTGGAGGATGCGAGGACACTCGGAACAGCGGGGGAGAGGGGACCAGAAGGAATGCAGGCCACCCAAGACTGCAGCAGCAGCATGCCCAGCAGTGCCAACATCACACCGGGTCCATTCTGTCGCGACACGGCTTCACCCGGCATGTCGACGATGCGCGGCGCTCATGAAATGAGCGCCGCGCTGCCCGCGGGCGTCACACCCACGTGAGAGGGCTTTTCGCGGCTTGTGGCCGATGCTTCGGCGCGCGGGCTGTTTCTTGAGCAGATGGAGGGGAGATTACTCTTCGAAGA
>CALCOR010000128.1 GCA_937897085.1 uncultured euryarchaeote
TGGCACTGGCTCGATGAACGAGCGTTCAACGCCCGGCTGGCGTGGCTGTTGGCGGGCCTGAGTCGACCGCTCAAGGTACTGAAGGGATGGGGCTCGGGGATGCTCGGTTGGTTGAAGCGACCATCGGCAGCGCAGACGAGTTCAGTCATCGCGCTGATGCTGCTGGCCACCGGTGGAGTGCTGCTCTACGATGCGACGCACCAGGATTTTCCGGCCGAAGGAGTCGTCTGGCCCGAGGAGGCGGTGGGCGCGGGAGGCTGGTTGGTGGCCCTCGAAGAGACTGAGCCGTTCAGTGCGAATATCACGATCTGGAACCTCTCGACCGGGGAGTCGTATCAGAGGCAGTTTTCGTTCGAAGACGAATGGGGTGAGTTCCCGATCGAACTGCTCCTCTCCGAGGGACATGTTGCCGTATGGCATGGATATGAGGTTCGCTTCCTCCGCTTCGACAATCTGGGAGAAGCTGCTGGCGTGTGGCTGACAGGGCCGGTCTTCGAGGACATTGTGCTGATGGACATGCCGGATGGTGAGAAGCGGGAGATTATCCTCAACGATGGGGTTGTCGAAGTGCATTCGACGCTACACGATTGGGAACCGTTGCCGAACCCGCCCACAGGAGATGTTGCGATGATAGCCGCAGGCGCAGGCTCAGTAGCCTATGTCGAGGCTGGTTCTCCGACGCGCGTCACGGTCGAAGCACTCGACGGGCCGACTCACTCTGTGACCGTCGAGTTGAACGTCACAGTTGATTCTCTGTTCGATGCTCAGGTCGAGTTGCTGACCGGAACAGCAGTCGACTACGTCAACGCCAGCGTGCGAGAGATCGTACTCGCTGAAGGCTGGCTGGCGGCGGTGGTGAACGTGAGCGCGGTGGACCGGCTGGGGTTGGTCAATCTTGACAGCGGTGAGCAACGAATCTTGGGCGACCCTATGTTCCCTGTAGCAGCACCCAGCTTAGGATACGGTCACGTCGCCTGGCAGCACCAGCAGTTTCTGAACTCGCTCGACCCGACGGAGGAGACGCTGGATTGGGACGTGCGCTTACACGTCATCTTGGAGAACCGCTCCTACCGTATGCATGGTGAGGATGCCATCAACCAGACGGCACCGCAGGTGATGGAGGGGCACATCGCCTGGCTGCAGGAGGGCGATGGCGACGAGCCGCCCGAGGTGCGCGTGCACACTCTGGGGGAGACGTTCGAACCCTACTCGTCACGAATCCTGCAACTCGTGACTATCCTGATGATTCCGCTGCTGGTGGCTTGGTCGCTGCAGCGGCAACGTGAGAACGGTTCTCGCGACGAAGAAGAGTAGCGAGCTCAGGCGTCTATGTCGAGCATGCGGTCCAGAGCGAGCACCGCGTCGTGAGCGATCTGCTTGGGAACCTCGATGCGGTTGGGGAGCTCACCCTTGATGATGCTCTCCAGCAGGTCGGCGAGGTAGGACGGGTGAATCATGTACATCGTCGAACAGGGACACACACCGGGATCGAGGCAGCGAATGTCCTTGTCGATGTGCTCCGAGTCGAGCCGGCGCACCAGGTGCACCTCGGTGCCCACGCCGATGACCGATCCAGCGGGAGCATCTTGGCAGAACTTGCGGATTCCTTCGGTAGAGCCCACGTGGTCAGCCGCGTCGACAACGTCCCGCTCGCACTCCGGGTGGACGACGATTAGCGCCTGTGGCTCTGCTTCGCGCAGAGCGTCGATCTGTTCAGTGGTGAAGCGCTGGTGCACCGAGCAGTAGCCGTGCCAGAGCACGAAGGTGGCGTCGCGCAGACCATCCCAGTCAGATTCGAACATCGGGTTCCAGACGGCGGTATCGGACTCCTGATACCCCATCTTCAGGGCCGTGTTGCGACCGAGGTGCTGGTCGGGGAAGAAGAGCACCTTGCCCCCCACTCCCGCCCGCTCGAGAGCCCACTTCATGACGCCTGGGGCGTTGGTGGAAGTACAGACGATTCCGCCGTGCTCACCGACGAACCCCTTGAGGTCTGCGCTGCTGTTCATGTAGGTCACAGGCACGAGATACGCCTCTCCGGGGGGGGCTGGCTCATCCGGGTCAGCTCGCATCGCTGGATCCAGTAGACCGAAGCCGTCGATGAGTTCGTTCCAACAGTGCTGGACGTCGGGGAGGTCAGCCATGTCAGCCATCGAGCAGCCAGCACGGATGTTGGGCATCATCACTACCTGGTCGTCGCGGGTGAGGATGTAAGCGGACTCTGCCATGAAGTGGACTCCGCAGAAGACGATCCACTCTGCGTCGCTGGCGGCTGCAAGGCGCGACAACA
>CALCOR010000129.1 GCA_937897085.1 uncultured euryarchaeote
ATCCCAGTACAGAACTTAGGAATCCTGCCAGGCCCAACCACAGAACTCGAGGTCGTTGCGCCTGACGGAACGACCAGCCGTACCGCGGTCCCCTCGCTGCGCGGGTTGCAGGAGGTTGTGATCCAAGCGACTTGGAACGTGCCACCGAGCCAGCCGGTGGGGGATGTCTCCATCAGCTTCCACGTGGATCCTGACGGCCTGATGGTGGAGGACCAGAATCAGAGCAACGATGTCACCGATTTCACCCTGTTCATCGGCAGGTTGCCGATTGCTGATCTGGTGCATCCACCACCGACGCACACGCTCGCCGAGGTGGTACTCGACGCCCGCGGCAGCATCGACCCAGACGGTGGTAGTCCGGTCTGCACCTTCGTGGTGCAGGGGAACGGTTCGATCAACGAGACCTTCTCCGAGGAGGGCTGTCTGATGTCTTACACCTGGGACGATGACGGCGTCTATCTCGTATGGCTGACGGTCACCGACGACGAGAACGACCAGGACCATGCACAAATCGCAATCACAATTCTGAATCGGGCGCCTTGGGTCAACATCACCTCTCCAGTAACGTCGATTCCGGTTGAGACCGAGATTCGCTTCGATGCGTTTGACAACGGAGATCTCGACACACGGAATCCTTCTGCTCCGGTGAAAATCGAATGGGATAAGGAGTGCATCGAGGGTAGGGTCACTCTCGTGTGCACCGTCACGCCGATGGAGGAGGGTATCTACGTGATTTCGTTGACCGCCGAGGACGACGATGGTACGATCACTCCCGCCGAGTACAACCTGATCGTCAGCAACATCGCTCCGTCCGATGTGGCCATCACCGCTTCATCGGGTGACGAGGAACTGGTCGCGGACGCGCAGATGCGCTGGCACGTTCTCGAGGACCAACTGGTCACGTTGCACGGGACCGCCTACGACTCGATCAACGACAGGAACTCACTCACCTGGGGCTGGCAGCCAGATCTGGATGTCGACCCGAACCTGTTCTTCCAGACAACAGGCGCGAACTCCAGCATCGACCATCATTGGTCTGAGTCGGGAACTCACGTGATCGCTATGGAGGTCGTCGATGATGACGGAGCTACCAGCGGTGTTGTGAATGCCTGGGTGACGGTGGCTAACGTTCCCCCGTCGGTGGAGAATATCACCCGCCCGTTCCCTGTGGGTGAGGATATGGATGTCACCCTGACCGGGGAGTATTCGGACACTGAATCAGACCTTGAGGACCTGCGGGTCTGCTGGGACGTCGACTTCGGCACCGACTTGGATGACAACGGCGACAGCATGGACGACTGCGACGTCACCGGCGCCGACTTCAGGTGGGCGTGGTCGAAGAAGGGAATTCACACAGTGCGCTTCCATGTCACCGACGACGACGGAGTGCAGAACTCCACTCTGGTCGATATCGAGGTGGTGAACAAGAAGCCGGTCGCCCACGCGGAGGCGGAGTTGTTGACGATCATGGTTGGTCAGGAGTTGATCATCTGGACGAACAACACCACCGATTCGGAGTCGGACATGGCCATCCTCATCTACACATGGGATCTCGACTACTTCCACGATGCCGATGACGATGGTGACTATGCCAACGACCTTGATTACGAGGGCACGCCGTTCCGGAGGTCATTCGACACCCCGGGCACCAAATACATCCGATTGACCGTCAGTGACGAGATTTACTCGGACTCCTACGACTTGGAGATAGTCGTGATCGAGGACGACTCGGGCGCGCTCGGCTGGCTCGAGGGTTCCGTGGTCAGCCTGCCTGTTGCGGCGCTCGCGCTCGTCTTCGTGGCGCTGCTGATGGTGCTGGCCTTCACGATGCTGCGCAGGCCTTCTTCTCACTCTGACGATGAATGGATGGAGGTGATAGGGGACGTGATGATGCGCGAACAACGATCGACGATGGCACCCCCGGCATACGCTCCCGGGGAAGCGGGAATGGCCGACCAAGCCGAACTCTCCACTCCTCCTGCGCAGGAGGCCTATCCGCCCGTTGAAGCCGCTGCACCTCCGGAGTACGACCCGACGGCACAGACCGAAGCGGTGGACCTGTTCGGAGGCGAGGCGCAAGCACCTCCGGCCCCCATAGAATCGCCTGTATCAACGGGACCTCCGCAGATTCCGGCTGATGGACTACCGCCGGGTTGGACCGAGGAGCAGTGGAATCACTACGGCGGGGAGTGGCTGGAGCAGCAGTCTCAAGAGCAGGCAGGGCACGACACAGGTTTGGATTTAGATCTGTGAGTGTGACCACTTGACCAACCTCTACACCTTCTTCGGTCTGCCTGACCCTACCGAGACTCGCGGGGATGACTCTGAATCACCGCCCGCGTCGACTGAAACGCCCTCCGCCCGTTCCGCCGTGACCGTGCTCGCCGACCAGTCGTTCCACGACCTCGGTGAAGTTCGCTGGCAGGCGTGGGTGCGTAGCAGGATGCCTCCTCCACGTCGGGCGATTCGTTACGTCACGCCTGATGAGATGTATCGCATGCCGACCCACGCGATGGCGAATCGGCTGCTCACGGGTGACATCATTCTTGTCGACCTGCGCGACCTGCTGCACATGAACGCGCAACAGGATGCGTGTCGCAGAGAGGTCGGGAGCCTCTCCGAGCGGCTGGGGACGCCGATATTCGCCCTCGATGAGGAGGAGATGCTGCTACTGGTTCCGGGCGCCGCCTCGATCATCGACACCCAATCACACCATCTGGGTGTCCTCGACGAAGTGCTCGAAGCGACCTGACCTTGGCACGCCCGGATTCACGATGATTCGTGACTGCCGACGGTGAAGGACCAGTCGCCTGGACTTGGCCCGGGGACCAAGCGGCAGTTGCCGTGCTGGGCGAGCAGCGCTCCTAGTTTCGTCAAGTCGGGTTCGTCGCTGGACAGTTCGTCGGGCAGCAGGATGCGCTCGACGCCGAGAATCGCCAAGGTGGCGACGCTGCCCGACGGCAGTGGATGCAGTTCGGCGAGCGAGCATTCGATCACCGCCACTGAATCAGGGTGGATGGCCGGCCTGTCCGTTGAGTCGGGGGTCGGTTCAGCGTCGAGCAGCCCCCATTCGCTCTCTTCAGGAGGTAGAGGCGTCGCCGTGGCTTCGACCAGTTGTGCCGCTTCCCAGGTGGCAGGCAGGATGAGCAGCGATGCTGCGCTTCCATCTCTCAGATTGACGAGGCTGTCGCGTTCCCGGCCCTTGGAATCGACAGACAGGCTCACCCCGAGCAGCGGTGGGTGGTTGGCGAGGATGTTCAGCGAGGAGACAGGGCATAGGTTGTCGACGCCAGCCGTGGAGCGTGTTGAGAGCAGCGCCATGGGCCGCGGTGCCACGAGCGCTGACAGCCACAGAGGTGAGGACTCGATCGGAGATCCACCACCACCGATGCGCGGTCTGGAAGGGCTTTCGGATTGCTCGTCGAACCAGGGGTCGAGTTCACCCGAGTCGAGTTCGGAGATGGCGTAGGCGGTGAATTCTCGGTAAGCCGTCCAGCGTGAGATCTCGCTTTCAGCCTCTTCCCGCTCGCGCTTGCGCTCTACGGAAGAATCGGCGTATTCCACGCACCGTTGGAGAAAATCCCGGACCGTCTGCTTGCGTGCATCCATATCCATAGTCACACCTCCTCTGCGGAGGTTCGACTGGCCTCGTAGTCGGCCCTTGACATGATGAAGCGAGCTGGGATTCCTCCCCAGACCTCAGCGTCTGGGATGTCCTTGGTAGCCACCGCTCCAGCCGCCACCACCGCTCGCTCGCCGATGGTCACACCGGGTAGCACGGTAGCCCCGCCACCGATGACCGCACCCGCCTCGACCACCACGGGCAGCCACTTTGCACGGTCACGACTTGGAGGGTGCCGGTCATTGAGCAGTGTTGCGTTCGGACCGACGAACACGTCGTCTCTCAACACGCAGATCGATGCGACATATGCTCCACCCTGCACCCGCACCCGGTCTCCAAGAATCGCCTCG
>CALCOR010000130.1 GCA_937897085.1 uncultured euryarchaeote
ACATATAGGGCTATGTGTGCCATCAGGGCCCCATTCAGGAGTCGATTGAGGCGAGTACTGTGGCGATTCCCATGCCGCCTCCGATACACATGGTGGCCAACGCGTAACGACCCTCTTCTCGCTTCAGCAACGCCGCGGCCTTGCCAGTGATACGCGCACCGCTGGCCCCAAGTGGGTGTCCGATTGCTATGGCACCTCCATCGAGGTTCAGGCGACTTTCATCTATACCGAGTTCATCGATCACTGCAAGCGACTGGCTTGAGAACGCCTCGTTCAGTTCGATGACATTCATGTCATCCATCGTCAATCCAGCTCTATCCAGAGCCTTTCGAGCGGCGGGCACCGGGCCGATTCCCATGATCTCGGGTGGAACTCCAGCGACCGCGGTGCTGACTATGCGCGCCAGAGGTGAGAGGCCGCGCTCCGCTGCGAACTCTGCGGAGGTGACGACCACGAAGGACGCACCGTCGGTGAGCGGCGAGGAGGTGGCCGCTGTGACCACGCCATCTTCAGCGAACGCAGGTGGAAGCCCAGCCATCTTCTCTAGGGTTGTGTCAGCTCGAATACATCCGTCCGCGGAAACATCACCATCTACGGCGTCGATGACAACCATCTCGTCATCGAATCTCCCAGCATCGCGGGCCGCAGCCGCCTTCTGGTGGCTAGCAAGAGCGAACTCCTCCTGACGGATTCGGGGGATGCTGTGCAGTTTCGCTACATTCTCCGCAGTAATGCCCATGGCGATGTACGCCTCTGGATACTCCTCCTGCATCTGTGGATGAGGGCTGCGGTTGAAACCACCACGCTCGACTCGACTCATCGTCTCAACTCCTCCGCACAGGTAACAATCACCCGCGCCCAGCATGATCGCACCGGCTGCTGTGTGGATTGTCTGCATTGACGACCCGCACAAACGGTTGGTCGTGGCTCCTGGGACCGTCACCGGTAATCCTGAGAGATAGGTGACGATGCGTCCTAGGTTCAACCCCTGCTCTCCTTCAGGATAGGCGCAACCGAGCAGCAGATCTTCCACGTCATCGCCTTCTAGGGCACACCTGGAGAGCAATTCGCGCACGACGGGAGCGGTGAAATCTTCAGGGCGGACATGTGTGAGGCCGCCCTTGTGAGCCGGAGTGAACGGAGAGCGGGCGTAGCCTACGATGACTGCCGCCATGTCCAGCCGACCGGTGAGGTTGCCATAATCATTCATGACCGCTGCTGTCGACGCCATCACTGCCATACCGTGGGGGTTATCAGGAGGTCACCGGTCGGCGGCTCCGGATGATTCGACAATGCCGACTTCACGGGCACTTTGAGGGGGAACTCTGCCCCGCTTGCAACGACGAGGGGAAGTTCGTCATGAACGGCCGTGAGCGAGACAGCATAGCGCGCAGGCTCGCCCTGATTCTCAGGCACGCACCCGAGAAGTTCGACCTAGAGATGGATCTGAATGGCTGGATTAGCATCCGCGACCTCTCGAACGCGCTGTCCAAGCGTGACCGGCGACTTCACTGGCTGCGAGATAGGCACATCGAGGCGATTGCTGAGATTGATGAAAAGGGCCGTTACGAAATTCGTGGTGGGATGGTCAGAGCTACTTATGCGCACACCGTGGAAATCGAACTAGACCTGCCTACGGATCTCATCCCTGACCTGTTGTTCTATCCCTGTTCGGACGAAGAATTGGAAGTGCTGCTAGAGACTGGGATCAAGCCCGGAGGACGACGTTGGGTCCATCTTTCGAAGACTGTGACTGCAGCGTGCAACGCCGGCCGAGTACACCATGCTCACCCATTGATCATCGAGGTCGACACTATCCAGATGCAGGCGGATGGCAACACCATCTATCGTGCGGGAACAACCGTCTACCTCACCGAGGAAACTCCTGCAGAATACTGCCAACTGCTTCCTGCAGACAATCGAGAGTACGAACTACTGGTCGATTCGTGGGAAGACCCTGAGCAACTGTCCGAAGTCGCCACTTCCTCCGAAGAGGAGTGAGTTTCACTGGTAACCGCCGCACGCGGGACAGAACGGAACGTCCGCCTCCAGATTCTCGTCACAGTGTCGGCAGACTGACGAGTCTGCGTCGAGCACATGTTCATCCTCACCGGCACTGGCGTCACTAGAAGCGAGCAGGCGCACGCTCGTCACTTCTTCAAACGTCTCAATCTCTTCCGAAGCGAGGGAGAGCACGTGCGCCTGGAACTCCAGCGCCTCCTGCAATGCGGCCTCCAACCGCCAGATTCGCTGTTCACGTAGGCGCTTGTCCTGGATCTGTTCTGCATCGACCAGTTCTGCCTGCAGATGCCGTACGAACTCATCCGTCGTGGCTTCGGTCATGTCGGCGGCGAGACGACCGAGGCAAATGAAACCGGCGGGCCCAGCGACCAAATCTCAATAGCGGAACGGCTCCGGTTACCAATCGATGACGAGTTCCTCCACCCAACCCTCATGGGTCGTGCTCAAATTCGGTGGTGGGCTCATCACCGAGAAACAGAATCTGTTGACTGCTCGTAAGCCGGTCATCGATGCTCTGGCAAGTGCGGTATCGGATATCCAAGCAGCGGGAAGATCTCCCATCGTCGTCCACGGGGCAGGTAGCTATGGACATATCAAAGCGAAACGCTGGCGGCTGCACGAGGGTAGAATCGACGGATGGATTTCAGAATCAACAAACGATGACGGCATCACCAGCCAGGATGAGGCATGCCTTTCGGTGCACCGAGACATGCTCAACTTGAATGCGCAGGTTGTTGAATCTCTCACGCGAGCAGGACTCAGCACCTCTGTCCACCCGCCACGTGACTGGGCTATTGGAACCGGCCCCGAATTCATTGGTGATTTCATCGAATTCCTAGATGCCGAAAATGACATCATTCCGGTGTTCTTCGGCGATGTGGTCCACTGTCAGAACAACGACTTCGGCATCCTCTCTGGAGACGATCTTGTGCTCCGTCTGGCAAAGGAACTCAGAGGAGTCAGTGCTGTGGTGTTCTGTATAGGAGGTGCACAGGGCCTGCTCACAGCCCCCCCAGATGAGACTGGCTCCGAATTGGTGGCTCTCTGGTCAACTGACATGCAGCTGCATGGTCACCACGACAGTGCCACAGATGTCACTGGTGGAATAGCCCTGAAGGCGGCCCGTGCAGGAAGCATCTCCGAGGTGGTTGACGATGTCTGGTTCGTGGACGGAAAATACCCGAGCAGAGTGGTTGAAGCAGCATTGGGTGGGGAACCATTGGGCACTCGAATAGTCGCTGCTACGAAGCAACCACTCGATTAAATGCCCACGCACCCTCGAAGAGGCGTGAGCGAGATGGGTGAAGACACGGCCGACATTCTCGGCGACGCGTACGACAGTTCGCAGACAAGTATGATGGACGAGCAATGCATCCTAATCGACGAGGAGGACCACGTCCTCGGCCCGGGTAGCAAGGTTCAGTGCCACCTCGGTGAGGGGCAACTCCATCGAGCATTTAGCGTGCTGCTGTTCAACTCCGAGGGGCGACTACTGATCCAGAAACGTGCTGGGAGCAAGATTACCTTCCCGGGTGTGTGGGCGAACACCTGTTGTAGCCACCCGCTGCATACTCCAGAGGAACTTGAAGACGGAGTTGGCGTCAAACGGGCAGCGATACGCAAACTCGAGCAGGAACTCGGAATTTCGCCCGAGCAAGTTGCCGTCGAAGATTTTCAATTAATCTCTCGTATGCATTACCAGGCACGCGCTGACGAGCGCTGGGCCGAGCATGAAATCGACCACGTGCTGGTAATCCGAACCGATGTCGACATCGATGTCAATCCCAATGAGATCGAAGAGATTCGCTGGGTCACCGCTGATGAACTCGCCGACATGATTGCAAGCACACCGGACAATGGCACTCTGATCGCACCTTGGTTTGTGGAGATAGCCGACCGATTCCTCCCTTCTTGCTGGGGAAATCAGGATGACCTCGCTGACGATGGACTCATCCATCATGTGGGCCAACTGAACAGCGCTGCCGCTGTTTCAGGGGAAGGTGCACTGCTCGAAGCGTTGGTCGTCCATCGCGACAGGGTCGAGCAAGCCATCGATGAAGCCCTGACCAAGACGATGCATGATCGCCTGCGTTCTGCCATGCAGCACCTGTTCGAAGGCGGTGGTAAACGCCTGCGCGCCATCCTTCCGTGGCTGGTCGCGGACGCCGCTGGTGAAGCCCACCAAGGACTCTATGACTTGGGGGCGTCCATCGAGATCATCCACAATTTCACCCTGGTCCACGACGACATCATGGACAATGATGCGTTACGTCGCGGCAGGCCTGCTGTCCACGTTGAGTTCGATAACCCGACGGCGATCAATGCTGGAGACGCGATGCTCGCGCTGTCATTTGAGGTGCTGAGCGAATCCGATGCGATCTCCAATGACCACTTCCGCCGGTTGGTGCAGATCATCGGATGTATGGTCAGGCTAGTATCCGAAGGGCAACAGATGGACATGGATTTCGAAAATCAAGACGATGTGTCAGAGGATGCTTACATGCGCATGATCGCAGGTAAGACAGCAGCCATGTTCCAAGCGTGTTCTGAATGCGGTGCAATGCTCTCGGGAGCCGACGACGAAACGGTCATCACGATGGCTGAGTGGGGGATGCAACTCGGGCTATGCTTCCAATTGATGGATGACCTGATCGATGTGACTGGGGACTCCGAAACGCTCGGCAAGCCGGCGGGCAGCGATATTCTAGAGGGGAAGAGAACGCTCATCGCTATCCACGCGCTGCAACAGGATCAGGATGCCCTTCCAGTGTTCCACGAGTTGTACGGTAGTTACTCCGACGAAGAGAACGACGCGCGAATGAAGCAGGCGCTCACTGAACTCAGGGCTGCTGGCTCCATTGACCACGCTCTCGCGCGCGCCATGCACCACCATTCCAGAGCGCATGAGTTGCTCAATCGAATTCCAGTATCCGAAGCACGTGACCTACTGCGAGAACTCACCGACTGGCAACTGGTGAGAATATCCTAAGCCATTCAACCTTGACGTCAATGGATTGAGTGTTCAGTCAGTGTAGTATGTTTCACCCGGTACTTCGGGCTTGAGTCCCTTTCGTTCGCGGATCTCCCCCACCACTCCCTCGAGGAGGCTGCGCGGTAATTCCTCGAAGCCGCAGTTCTCCGTGTTCCAGATTGCTCTTCCCTGGCTGGCCGCGCGGATGTCGTTGCTGAATCCGAACGTCTCAGCGACCGGCACCTTGCCAATCACTGTCGTGGTCTCGCCGTCGGCGGGCATGTCTTCGATCTCCCCGCGTCGTTGTGTGAGTTCGCGCGTCACCCCTCCGAGCCAATCGTTGGGCACGCTGACATACAACTTCTGGATCGGCTCAAGGATGACCGGTCCAGCACGCACCATCGCCCCCTTGACAGAGTTGCGCATCGCGGGAATGGTCTGCGCCGGACCACGGTGGATGGCGTCTTCGTGGAGTTTAGCGTCGACGAGTCTGACCATGACACCCATGCAGGGTTCCTCAGCCAGAGGGCCACGTACGCACACTTCGTTGAACGCCTCGATTAGCAACTCCTTCGTTTCGTGCAGGTATTGGATGCCCTTGGTGTCGTTGACGAGCAGGTTGGTGCCGTTGATCGTGAATGTCTTGCGCATCAGATCCTTGTCCATGCCATACTCGGCGAATCTCCTGCCGATCTCCTTCGCCTCTTTCGGACGCACATTACCTGTACCGAACACTCCCTCACGCAGAGCCTGAATGACCTCGTCGGGAAGTCGTTCCACCTCGCAGTAGAACCGATTATGGCGGTTGGGGGATTTTCCCTCGAACGCCCTTCCGTGGTTGTTGCCGGTCACTGTCTCACGATAGACGACAATCGGCTCGGACACATCGACCTTGATTCCCTGTTCATGCTCGATACGGTAAGTGGTGATTTCCAGATGCAATTCACCCATCCCAGCTAGCAAAGCCTCGCCCGTCTCCGAATTGGTGCTCACCTCAAGCGATGCGTCCGCCTTTGCGAGTGATCGCAGCGCATCGATGAACTTGGGCAGGTCCTTCATCGCCTTGGGCTCGATAGCCACTGTGACGACCGGTTCAGAGTAATGACGGATTTCCTCGAACGGAATGCTGTCCTGCTCACGAGTGATAGTGACTCCTG
>CALCOR010000131.1 GCA_937897085.1 uncultured euryarchaeote
CGACGTCAGACCCGCCATTGCAGAATTGCTAGAGAAGGAAGGCGTGCGTGTTCACATGCCAGCCAATCACGAATCGTACACCATCTAACCCATCATCTCACAATGATGAAGAGGGTGTGCCAACGGTCTAATAGGGCACCTCATCTCCGCTCAATTGGTTCTGATGGCGATGAAGCGTCGAAGAAAAGCGGCACCTGCGAAGGGCACAGGGAAGCGCCCTGCTACAGGTGGTAAGCGCAAGCGGCGCAAGCGGAAGATGAAACTCACACTACGCAGCCGCGGCATCAAGAAGAAGGACGAGTATCGAGACAATCTGGGTTGGACAACCAAGGGTACGAGCCAAGCGGCGGCGGAAGCCAGTACAGAATCTCTTCCTGCCATCGTGACGCATCAATGTTCAATGTGCGGCGCGATGAACCAGATTCCTCGCCCGAAGCGGGATCGATACAAGGTCATCTGTGCCCAGGAAGAATGCGGCCATGAGGATAAAGTCGGCTTCGAAGACTGATTTTCTCGAACCACCATCCTTCTAGATGACTATCTCAAACAGCCGTTTCGTCGCTGCGATGATGAGTACCAGCACCAGCAATCTACGCACCCTCGATTCGGGTGTCACTGCAGATCCGTAACGCGAGCCGATGAAGCCACCCAGTAACACCGCGGCGAGGAATGGGATGAGCAGTTCCAGTTCGAGTTGCATCCCATTGGAAGCGAATGAACCAGACAATCCCGCAAGGGAGTTGACCCAGATGAACAGCGCGCTAGTGGCCGCCGCCTGCTTCGGTGTCGCCCAGCGCTTGAGCAGCAGTATCGGTGTGAGGAAGATGCCACCACCAACCCCGATTAGACCACTTACCAAGCCGATTGCCCCACCGACCGGTGCAGCCGCTTTCGTATCGGGTGGAGTCACATCATCTGCAGAGTCGGTGGAGGAGCCACCCCATAGGCGCCAGGCGGCCCATAGCAGAGTGAGGGAAAGGAGCAGATCGTAGACGGAACCACCAACAGCAAGATAACCACCCAGTAATGCGAATGGGATGCTTGTGACGATGAATGGAATTGTCAGTCTCGGCAGGTGGAATCCTTCTCTATGGTAATGCCAGAAGGCGATTGCCGCCACCACTAGATTCAGGGTCCAGGCGTGTTGTTTCAGCCACACCGGATCCATTGACGCCAATGTCGAGAGCGAGAGCAGGGCGAGGTAGCCAGAGGCGCCCCCATGTCCCACTGATGCATATAGGGCGGCTATCACCAGGAGACCGAACAGCAGCAGAACGAGCTCCAAGCCCTCCATCACCCGACTCTTTCCTACAATTCCTCATCAACTCTCTCCTGAAGATGTCATGCGACGGAATCAAGCACACATGCTCGTTGCAACCACTGATGGAGACAGGGGTGAGCATCGAGCGAGCGCTTGAGCTGGCCTTCGCGGCGAGCATCTCGGTGTCCACGGAGGTGGTTTCTTTGGATGAGGCTCATGGTAGGGTGCTCGCAGCACCACTGTATGCGCTCGCCGACGACCCCCGCTTCAACAACTCCGCGATGGATGGGTGGGCCGTGCGGGCGAGTGATTGCGAGCATGAAGGAACCCGTCTCAGGGTAATGGGTACAGGCCAAGCCGGCGCTGCATCAGCCCCGCCAGTCGGCCATGGAGAGGCTGCTCGGGTGATGACTGGCGCGGCGATTCCCGAGGGAGCGGACGCCATCGTCATGGTTGAGGATAGTGAGGTGGACGGCGACGAGGTTCTGATCACAGGCCCGGCGCGCCCTCACTACATCCGCATCC